>JBAZCD010000037.1:0-12023 GCA_041671205.1 Pedobacter sp. | reverse complement strand
GTATTTTTCGCGAGTAATTTCGTTACGATCACTAAATCTGAAACTGCCGACTGGCAGGATATAGAGCCTATCCTGAAGGAATTTGTAAAAGGAGCGGTAGAATCTGAGCTCAATATCATTGAGAAAGAAGAAGCTCGGGCAAATTTCGAAGGCACTGAAACTGAAATTAAAATACAGCAGATATTACACGATTATGTTCGCCCTGCGGTTGAGCAGGACGGCGGGGCAATCAGCTACAGATCATTTAATGAGGGTATCGTTACCGTTGAATTACGCGGTTCATGCAGCGGATGTCCATCTTCAACCATTACGTTGAAGTCGGGAATTGAGAACCTTTTAAAAAGGATGGTTCCCGAAGTAACCGAAGTAGTTTCTGAAGCTTTATAAATAATATATATCCAACAAAAAAGAGCTTCGGATCGGATCCGAAGCTCTTTTTTGTTCTCTTCATTGTTATTTTTATTTGATAGCTGGCTTGATCTGAGCTCTTACCTGCTCCGCCCAGTTTGACAGTTCTGTTCGCTGAGCATCCGATAATCTAGCCTCACCATGTACCAATGTGTAGGATTTTAAAGGCATTTCACCTTCCTTAAGCATCTCAACCATTTCTTCGAGCTTATGGTCGCCCTTTTTCGCAGAGTAACTTGCGAATTCTGAGAAATTCAATTCAGATTTACCTTCTTTAACATGATCAGCAAGCCACCAGGCTACAGGCTGTATTTCTGCATACCATGGATATACAGTATTATTGGAATGGCAATCATAACATGCTGTATGAATCAGCTGTTTAGTATTATCTGCAGCCTGATAATGGGAAAAAATATCACTGGGAGTATCCGCAGTTGACTGATTTTTTTCAGGCTTAATGAACTGAATAACAATAAACACTGCTAACAGCGCAATCAGGACTTTTTTTGTTTTTGACATAATGGTCTATTGTTTAAATGAATGTATGGGGTTATCTATTTAAATTTTTGCTGTATTATCTGAAGTAATTCCTCCGAAATAAATCCGTTTGTCGCAATCATTTCTCTTTTTGAAATACAGTTATTCCCACCTGAAAAATCAAATATCTGTCCGCCCGCTTCCTGAACAAGAACGATTCCTGCTGCAACGTCATACGAATTCAGGTTAAACTCAAAATATCCATCAAACCTTCCGCAGGCTACGTATGCAAGATCAATTGCCGCGGAACCAATCCTTCTGATACCATGGCATTTCTTCATCAATTCTTTCAGTACATTCAGGTAAGCATCGAGCTGACCGAAATCATAATATGGATACCCGGTGGCCAATAAGGTATTTTCAATATGTAATGCTTTTGAAACCGAAATGCGCTTATTATTAAGGAAAGCACCCCCATTTTTCCAGGCAGAGAAACACTCATCCCGGCTTATTTCATATACTACTCCCAAAACAAGTTCTGCATCGCATTGCAGGGCAATACTGATGGAATAAGTCGGAATACCATGAATGAAGTTTGTTGTGCCATCAAGCGGATCTATAATCCAGTTATATTTCTCACCAGTGATCGTGCTGGTTTTTTCTTCCGTTACAAATCCGGCTTCTGGAAGCAAAGATGAGAGTCCTTTTACGAGATTTAATTCAGCAGTTTTATCAACATAAGAGACCATATCATGCAGGCCTTTGTACTCTACATTTTCACGATCAAATACCAAAGATTCGCCGCGAATAAATTCACCTACTTCCTTCGTTAAAGAAATGACACTGGCTGTGAGAATTGAAAGCTGCATAGATCAGGCAGAAGTTATTTTTGAATATTTACCGGCATTTTTCAGTGACCAGACCACTCCTGCAATACCCAGCAGAATCAAAATAGCAGATATCATCTCAGCCTGAGTAAAACTCAATCCAAATGCATGATACCTTGAATTTACCCGGATCGTTTCGATAAGAAAACGTTCTACCCCATTGAATATCAAATAAAATGACCACATTAATCCCGGTGCTTTTATCTGATGTCTTAAACCCCATAACAGGGCAAATATCACCAGTCCTATTACAACTTCATAGAATGGAGTTGGATAGACCGGTAAAGGAAGTTCATTACAAAACTGGCCCACACAATCAGGTATTGGAACACCGCTGTTCACAACATTATGCGGGTATTTAAATGACCACACCCAATCCGGGGCCCAGCTTAACCAGGATGGCTTTGGTGCAAGATTTTCTATTCCCCAATCGCCATCGCCCGACAAATGACATCCGATCCGGCCGACGGCATAGGCAAGCATCATACCCGGTCCGGCAATGTCCAGCATGTGGATCCATTTAATCCCGTATTTATTGGCATGATAAATCACGGCAGCACCACCCATAATCAAACCGCCATAAAAGGTTAATCCGCTGAATGATAAAAGTCCGCCTATCGGATCCTGAATGAAATCGTCCCAGTACTCCAGGTTGTGGAATATTTTAGCACCAAGAAACCCCCATAAGGCGGCCCACATTAATAGTGTGCCCATGATCTGGTAAGGATGAACGGTCTCTTTCACAATCTTAGGATGACTTAGCTGTTCCTTTTTCTTTTCGGAATATGCCCAATAGACGAATAAAGCACCTAAGAAGAGCCCGCCTAAAAAGCTTCCTTTTGCAGAAAGTATAAATAACTGAGGATTATTAACAAAAGCAGAATAATTCATCAGTGCATCCAGTAGTTTATAGCCTACTAAAAAGCCAAAAGCACCGTTCATTGCCAGTTCCTGAAAAGATGCCGGCTCTCCTACCTTAACTTCCCGGGTAAATGAATGAACCAGACCTAGTTTTTCTTTCCGTTTAAATTCCTGAGATAAGGCCCAGTAACCAGCTGCAAATGCGATTGCGACAAAGAAGCCAAAGGTTTGAATGGGTAATGGGATGGTAATTCCTGTTAAGTATTCAATCAGGTAAGTAATGGTTGGAAACATAGTTTAATTATAAAATTGTTCGGACTTACAATGTTAAGAAATACAAAGCAATTTAATCAGAATGGAAAACATTCTGTTCAAAAATATAGTACAGATTAATGTACGAAAGTTTCAGCCGTTTCTGAAATTTCCATATCGCCATCAGCGGCAATATGCTCCATTTTAACATTTCTAAGTTCATTGATCAGAAGCGGATCATAGGGAGCCCTAACTTTCACGTAATTACGACTGAATCCGTGCATATATCCATTTTTATGATCTGCCTCAAAAAGAATCTCAGCTGGTTTACCAGTTTGGCTTTCATAAAATGCCCGGCGTTTTTTTTCTGAAAGAATGTGCAGCATTTTGCTTCGATCTGCTCTCTGAGAACCGGGAACGGCACCCTTCATTTCGGCAGCAGGTGTATTTTCACGTTCTGAATAGGTAAATACATGCAGGTAGGAAACATCCAGGTCATTCAGAAATTCATAGGTTTCCATAAAATCTCCTCTTGTTTCGCCTGGAAATCCGACAATAACATCTACGCCAATACAACAATCGGGCATTAATCTTTTGATTTCTGAAATTCGTTCGGCATATAACTCTCTTTTATAGCGACGGCGCATCAGGGCCAGTATCTTATTGCAACCTGACTGTAGCGGAATATGGAAATGGGGTACAAACTTATCCGACTTTGAAACAAATTCTATGATCTCATTTGACAGAAGATTGGGTTCTATAGACGAGATACGGATTCTATCTATTCCTTCAACCTGGTCAAGTGCCCTGACCAGATCATAAAATTTATCTTCACGCCCTCCGTTTCTGATTCCAAAATCACCAAGATTAACACCCGTAAGTACAATTTCTTTTATACCTGAACGGGCAATTTCGTTCGCCTGATCAATAACGTTTTCAATAGTGTCACTTCTGCTTGCTCCACGGGCAAGCGGTATGGTACAAAATGAACAGGTATAATCACAGCCATCCTGAACTTTTAAAAAAGTGCGGGTTCTTTCCCCCAGGGAGTACGAAGGGATGAAATCTTTTGTTTCAGCAATATCCTGGTTATATATCTGAGTTTTTTCCTGTTTGGTAAGGTCTGTTATATATTCTATGATCCTGAATTTCTCTGCTGCCCCCAGGACAATATCAACTCCGGGAATTTCGGAGATCTCTTCCGGTTTTAGCTGAGCATAACAGCCCACAATGGCGATATAAGCGTTGGGAGAATGCTTTAAAGCTTCTTTTACTACTTTACGGCACTTTTTATCGGCATGGTCGGTTACTGAACAGGTATTGATAAGATAAACATCAGCCGGGTCAGTAAATGAAACAGTTTCAAAACCGGCCTCACTGAACTGGCGTCCGATAGCTGAGCTTTCCGAAAAATTAAGTTTACAACCCAATGTATAAAATGCAACCTTTTTATTCATAACAGTTTGCAAAGATAAGAAATGTGCGGGAAAATGGAGCGATTAAGAAACTATCAACTGTTTTTTTGTACTCATCAGATAAATTCAGGGCGGTGCCTGGGGAAGTCATCCGGTGAGTAAATCAATTATCAATTAACTATTTCCCCATCTATAGGATTCATGCTCAAAACCAGCCAGATCAATCAGCCTGCCGACTACAGTCGCAGCCACCTCTTCTACTGTTTTGGGTAGGCTATAAAATGAAGGGGTAGCCGGACAAATTATCCCTCCGGCTTCGGTGACTGTTTTCATATTATTGATGTGAATCAGGCTGTAAGGAGTTTCCCTGACCACCAGGATCAATTTGCGTCTTTCCTTTAAGATAACATCCGCAGAGCGGGTAATCAGATCCTCAGAGACACCACTTGCCACACGACCCAATGTCCCCATAGAGCAGGGACAAACGATCATGGTATCAAATCCGGCAGATCCTGAAGCAAATGGAGCCATGAAATCACGTTTGTCATAAAACCTGAAATTATAAGATGAATAGTTCTTATTTCCAAGCTCATGCAACCAAACATCTTTGGCACTATCAGACATGATGATACCAATTTCAGAAATCTGATCCTTTAGGCCTGTTAATTTATCAAATAAAACTTTTGCATAAACTGACCCGCTTGCTCCGGTAACTGCTACAACGATCTTCTTCTTCATTGGTGCTTTTTTGATCTTAAATCAGTCCGGTTAGATAAGGCCTGATTAATCCAATATTTTTCAAATAGTTATACAAAACGAATGAACTATTGCTCAAATATCATACTATTAACTGTAAAAAAGTCAGGGAACAAATACGCACATCATTACTGATTGCAATACCCGGCTACCTGTTCTTAAATTTCATTTTTGCTTTTTCCCTTGAACTGTAATTATAATCTTTAGCATTACTTTCCTTTTTGGGATGAAAAGCTGCACCGCTCAGTGTTTCAGTATCCGGAGTAATCTTTGTGGTTTTGATAGCCTTTTTGGGTTTGTCTTTTTCAATGACAAGATCTTCGGGAAGATCAGCGAGAGGAAGTATTTTCCCTATAGCCAACTCAACCTTCTTAATCAAAGTAAGTTCAATATCCGTTGAAAAACTGATGGCCATTTGTTCGTTTTCAGCATTTGAATTACTCTTCACTATCCTGCCGACAAAGGTTTCCACATCAGCAGGGATCTCCATATGGATAATGAAAGGAATTCCTTCCAGGTTTATCGTTTCTTTGAGATCATCAGCAACGAGAAGGATCCGTGCATCAGGACTTTGTTTAAATTCTTTAATTAGGTCAAAACCGGGATGATCAAAAAACAAAGGTTTATAAATGGCAATGTCCTGATCCAGATATTTGAAAAGGCTTTTAAACACTTTTTCGGCCGTGAGTCTGGTATTCACAAATACGATCACCTTACTGAATACATCCTTATCTTTTAAGAGTATATTCAGCAGATTGATCTTGGTTTTGTAATCAGGAACTTTATAAAGTAACTGTGCTATAATTTCTAATTTAGGTTCACCAAGATCATTTACTTCAACCAGTGCAGGCTGATTCATGAACTGATCGATCAGAAGGTGAAGTTTATCATGAACCACTTCAGTATACACCAGATGCTGACATTTCACAATACTTCTGGCAAGTTCTGCTACAGGTAATTGCATCCCACGTTTCACAATCTCTGCCGCATCATCCACAATAAACATAATGATCTTATTCAGGTTCAATCCGAGTTTGAGGTAGATAGCCCTTGCTCTGTCGGGTGTTGCGACAACAATATCAGCACCATCGGCCAGTGCATTTAGCTGAGTTTCCATCCCGCCTTCGGGATATAATCCCACAATTCGTATCGTCTGATTTCTGTTCAGGAGTTCAAATCGTTCAATAACTGCTAATACGTGATCCTTATCAGGCACAAGCACCAAAGCTCTCGGAGCTTCTTCAACGCCATATTTAAGGCGCATCAGGGCACCCAGAACATATGCAGTGGTCTTACCTGAACCTTCGGGTGCAACAGAGATCACATCCTGGCCACCCAGAATTCGTGACATGGTCTTAAGCTGAATTTCTTTCGGTCCTAAAAAACCGGCATCAGTCATCGACCTGACCAATGGCTTACTCAGCTTCAATTTCTCTAACAAGGCCATTCGAACAGATTTTTATTTTTGAAATGCAAAGGTAGCAGATAGTATTGAGTAATGAGTATTGAGTAGTTAGATATCAAACAATACTATCAACTGTCAACCCGATCGGGTCTCAACTATCAACTAAATTCTACTCCAGCAGCAAAGGATCATCCTCCTCACCCGTTAAACTGAGCGATATCGTATCTGCACCTGCAATACCTTCTATAGAACCTTTAATGCTTGAAGCATTTAATAATACTTTATCCAATTGCTTCTCGCGCATTTTCCACATTTTCTCCATCGCATCGCGCTCTCGGTGAATGGATAAGCGCATACTCATATAGCCTTCACGAATGGCTTTCCATTGCTCTGAAAATTCAGTCCCAGTTAGATAATCATAGAGCATATGCATTTTATCCCCCCTGTTCTCCTGGGACTTTGATGCATTATAAAGCCTCAGAATACCATCTCTTAATACATAAGCAACAGCCTTTACCTCCTCAAAAGAGCAGATCCAGACACCATCCCGCTCTCCGAAACAGGTCATTCCCTTAGGATAAGTTTGCGTTACGATAACCGCGATATCCACTCCCTCCTTCCGCATATCCTTCTTAAGTTTATCAATCCAGTCATTGGCAAAATCCTTGGTACGTTTACTTTCATAGATGATCTTACCACAATCCTGGCCAAATTTATTCCTCACAATCTGAATACAATCGGCACCGCGAACGCCTTTACCTACCTCACCAATCTGGTCAAAGGGGAATGTAACCCTCAATACTTCCTCCAGAATCAATTCCTGAACCTCTCCCTGCAGCTGCATAGAGCCTTGTTCGGCCTTACGGCGCATTTCATCCACCAGCTTTTTCTGGTCTTCCAATTGCTTTTCAAATTCTTTTATCTGCAACTGGTGTTTGGTTTCCTTCAACTGATTTTTTTCAAGTTCCTGCTTTTTGATCTGCTCAACAATCTGATCCCGCTCTGTTTGCATCTTTCGCTGGATCTCGATCTCCATTTCTTCCGCCCTGGTCTTAAGCTCCTGCTCTTTCTTTAAATATTCAAGTTCCTTCTGACCTGCCAGTTTCAGCTTTTCCTGGCTCTCTTTATTCGCATTTTCTAAGAAGTTTAGTTTATTCTCAAAATCTGTAGCAATACTTTTCCGTACAGTCTCCTCCAGGTTAATCTTTTCCTGGACAAGCTGTTGCTCATACTTCAAAGAAAGCGCCTTTTGCTGAACCTTAAAATCCTCTTCCTTTCTCAAAAATTCTTCATCCTTTTTCTTCTGCCAGGCTATCATTTTATCGCGCAATTCCTGTTCGTATTCCTTGCCTATTGCTTCTTCAAGTGGAAAAGAGTGGCCGCAGTTTGGACATTTAACTTCTGTTGACATATACTTCAGGTTATTTTTCAGTTTGAACAAATATATACAGTTGTTTTGATCAACAATATACTAATAATATTAGTATTAAACATATTTTAATCCTCAAAATTAGTAAGCGGATACCCCCCAAACCTTAATAATTGAACAAAAATTAATTCGTTAAGTTCTTAAGAAGTATTTTTACCCAATATTAGAGATAATTGATGAGGACAATTTATATTATTCGATTTTTTTAGGGACTGATTCAGAGGCATAAACGACATGGATATATACGGTCAGGCATTAAAAGATCAATATCGGGGTAAACTAAAAAGTAAACTCTGGCTCTACAACAGCTACGGACACCCTGAAGATATGCCTGTTGATATTTTCTTCAGACCTGAGGCAGATATGCCCGAAATGGAGATCATTGCAATGGATATGTGCAAGGGAAAAACCCTTGATATTGGTGCAGGGGTTGGTAGTCATGCCCTGATCATGCAATCTAAGGGAATTGATGTTACCGCTCTGGAAATTTCTGCAAAAGCCTGTGAAATTATGAAACACAGAGGTGTAAAAAAGGTGATTAATGCAGATATTTTTCAATACGATACCGAACAGTATGAAACAATTTTATTGCTGATGAACGGTATCGGACTTTGCGGGGATATCCGGGGACTTCAACATTTTCTCGAATACATTAAAAAATTGTTGCTCCCATCCGGGCAGCTAATTTTTGACTCTTCCGACATCGCCTATCTCTATAAACCTGACGATTTCATTTCCAGTAATTATTACGGTGAAATATCATATCAATATGAATATCAAAAAGTTAAGGGAAAGTGGTTTAAATGGTTATACGTAGATTTCGACACAATTAAGGCGCTGGCAGAGAAAAGCGGATGGGCTTGTGAACTGATCTATGAAGATGATATGGACCAATATCTTGCCCGTTTGGTTCTGATTAACCAGATCAATTAATATAATGCCTCAATCATTACCATTACTAACGAAATGCGCTGTTCAAATATAGTTTCCGTAACGGATCTTAATATGATATTTTACTACTCAAACTTAAAACGATCTTAATATTCATTTAATCTCATACTGGATTAAATGATTTAGTTTTATGTTTTGTTGCACTGACATAAAATATATGATTTTAAGATTCTTAATTAACTGCTTTAAGATAAACATGAAAACAAGTTATGCTTTCTTACTCCTGTTATTCTTAACGGAAACAGTTTTTGCCCAGCTTCCTAATACTGTTATCTCCGCTCCTGCCGGAGAAGAATATGTAATTATCAATAAGAACGGAAAAACTGTTATCCCAAATGGCCGGTATGTCAGTCCGATTGGCAAAACGCACCAGGTAGCACCACATCCTTATGGATTGGCTTTAAGCAGTGACGGGACCATTGCGATCACGGCAAATTCCGGAACGAACCCAATTTCCATCAATATTCTAAAAAATATTCTTTCTGAAAATACAGAGGTCAGGCAAGTTCCAGAATCTCCTAAAGGTGACACCGGAATTCTTGAATCTGTTTTTATGGGCCTGGCAATCTCACCTGATAATAAAACGGTTTATGTAGCCGGCGGACAATCCAATAAAATATACCAATTTGATATTGCATCAGGGAAATCATTGGGTTCGATAAACTGCAGCTTCAAAAACAGTCAGGTTGATTATTCCCATGGATATATCGGCGATATGACCATTACAAAGGATGGACGATACCTGTATGCTGTGGACCAGATCGGCTTTAGAATGATCACAATTGATCTGGAACAAAACAAACTGATATCTTCCTGTCCTGTTGGGCGTTATCCATTCGGAATTACACTTTCGAAAGATGAGAATACCGTTTATGTAGCCAATGTGGGCATGTTTCAATACAACTATATTAAAAAGAAGGTGAATGGAGAATGGAAACGGGCATCAATCGATATTCCCGGATTTGCCTATGATACTCCTGAGGCAGAGAAGGGTATTCAAACCGATTCTGTTCAGATACCCGGACTTGGTCCCATCCAGTCGGAAAAAGCCTTTTCAGTATGGGCTGTACAGGTAAAAGATCCGTTAAAGCCTGCAGTAATTGCAAAGATAAAGACGGGAAATATGATCGGCGAGCTCGTAGACGGAGTTCCTGCAGTGGGTGGTTCAAGCCCGAATTCGCTGGTTACCGCCGGAGATTATGTTTTTATCCGCAATGGCAATAATGATAACATAACTGTCCTGAATAGCCGCAAACAACGCATTGTAACACATATCAAGCTTGCACCGGAAGAAAATTTAAGTAAGCTGAGAGGAGTAATTCCCTTCGGACTTGCGGTTTCACCAGATGAAAAACGCGTTTATGTAGCCGAGTCAGGAATAAATGCCGTTGCAGTGATCGACGTGCCAGCTTTAAAAGTGATCGGGCATATCCCTGCGGGATGGTTCCCCGCTAAATTAAAAGTTAGTCCGGATGGGAAAAAACTGATCATTGCCAACGCCAAAGGTTTCGGAAGCGGTCCAAATGGTGGAGAAAACTTCATTAAAGGACCGGCAGGTTCCTATATCGGAAGTTTGATGAATGGCTCTGTTCAGGTTACAGACATTCCTGATGATGAGGCTCTGAAAAGCATGACCGGAAGCGTGATCAGGAACAACTTTGCGATCAAACAGGCATCTGATCCTTCCTTTGACTGGAGAAAATATAATCCAATCCCCTTATTCCCCGGACAAAAAGAGTCACCAATAAAACATATTGTATTCATTTCCAAGGAAAACCGAACTTATGATGAAGTTTTTGGATCTTTAAAAAACGGCAAAGGTGATCTTTCCATTGCCAGATATGGTGAAGGAGTAAGTTTCAGCAACAGTAAAGGCACAGCTACCGTTGAATCAGCTTCGGTAATGCCGAATCATCTGAAACTTGCCGGAAACTTTTCTTTCAGCGACAACTTTTATGTTGATGCTGATGTATCTGCCGATGGCCACCGCTGGCTTGTGAATACCTATCCCAACCAATGGGTTGAGGCAACTACACCTGCCGGTTACGGTTCCAATCGCAGTTACCGCAATGATTCGAATGCCCCGGGAAATCTGGGGATTAATGGATCTGCAGGTGCTATCTATCCGGAAGATTATAATGAGGCCGGTTCAATGTGGGATCATTTAGCCAGAAACAAGGTATCTTACTTCAATTTTGGTTTTGGGGTAATGTTTGAGCCCGGTGATTATAAAGATCATTATAAATATGGCGGAATAAAACACATTGCAAATTACCCAATGCCTAAACCTTTGTATTCCCGAACTTCCTATACCTACCCCACCTATAATATGGCCATTCCTGATCAATTCAGAGTGAGCGTTTTTGAGAAAGAGTTTAATGAAAAATGGGGCCAGGGTAAAGAAACAATGCCATCTGTGCTGACAGTTATCTTGCCTATGGATCATGGTGCTGCAGAGCGCCCGGAAGCCGGGTATCCTTTCAGAGAGAGCTATATGGCCGATAATGATCTGGCTGTTGGCCGTATCGTTGAATTCCTCTCAGGTACTCCCTATTGGAAAAACATGCTGATTGCGATCACAGAAGACGATGCACAGAATGGCGTTGACCATATTGATGCTCACCGGAGCATTTTAATGGTCATTTCTCCCTATACCCGTAAAAACTATGCCAGTCATACCCACACTAGTTTTGGCAGCATATTTAAAACCTTCTGGAATATTTTAGGTATTCCATATCTCAACCAATATGATGCAGGTGCCAGCGACCTGGCTGATATGTTCACAGACAAGCCGGATTTTACACCCTATCGTGCAGTACCAGCAGATAGCCGGATTTTTGACCCTCAGAAAGCACTGGATCCTTATGATGAAAAGTTTGACTGGAAAGCACTCAAAGAAGGCCCTGATATGGATGATATGAAGGATATGATTCGCGAAAGCAGAAACCGCGACAAGCAAAATTCACCAAAGATGAAATAAATCATCTTAAATCAGGATACAGTAAATATGATTTGATCTGAGATGTCGTTGGGAAGGAATTTAATTTACCCCAATGGTGAAACTACATTCAAAAGTATGCGATACAGCCAAAGTATGGATCCCGCTCTTTGCTGAGAACTCCCCGGGATCCCCTGCACTGTCAGCATATCCTAACCATGGTTCTATGCAAACAAATGGGGCA
>JBAZCD010000036.1:9687-12348 GCA_041671205.1 Pedobacter sp. | reverse complement strand
CGCAAACCCCGCCGGTAGTGAGCTTTGAGATCAAACCTTTTGGAGATGAGGATGCTGATGTAGTGATTGCCAATGCCAAACGGGTGTTGAATCTGGCCTGGGCAAGGGTTTGATAAGCTAAAAGCGGAAGGCAGAAAGTAAATAGGATTATTAGAATTAAAATAAGCATGAAGTTAGTTGTATTAGATGGTTACACCTTAAATCCCGGGGATTTAAACTGGGAGGGAATAAAGAAATTCGGTGATCTGGAGGTGCATGACCGCACACCAGAAAGCCTGATCGTGGAACGCTGCCGGGGAGCAGAGATCATTTTCACTAACAAGACTCCGCTCAGGGAGTCGGTACTTTCCCAGCTTCCTGATCTGAAATATATCGGGGTTCTGGCAACAGGATATAATGTAGTAGATGTGGATTATGCCAAAACAAGAGGCATTGCAGTGGCGAATGTACCGGGTTATGGTACGGCATCAGTGGTTCAAATGACCTTTGCCTTATTGCTGGAATTATGTCAGCATGTACAAAGCCATAGCGATTCGGTACGTCAGGGTGATTGGGCGACCTCACCAGATTTTTGTTACTGGAATTACCCATTGATTGAGCTTGAAGGTAAAACGATTGGAATCATTGGTTTCGGCAGCATCGGTCAGAAAGTAGCGGATATTGCGACGGCTTTTGGAATGAATATTATTGGATTTTCAAGAACCAGATCAGATCAATCGCATCGTAAAAACTTTAAATGGGCGGAGCTGAATGAGCTGCTGCAGGAATCGGATGTGGTGACTGTACATTGTCCTTTATTTCCTGAAACACAGGGTATTATTAACAAGGACTCATTGAGGCTGATGAAGCGCAGTGCCTTCTTTCTGAATACCTCAAGGGGCCCGCTGATGGTTGATCAGGATCTGGCAGATGCATTAAACGAAGGAATTATTGCCGGTGCAGGAATAGATGTGCTCTCAGTAGAACCTCCTTCAGCAAATAATCCGCTTTTTAAGGCTAAAAATTGCCTGATCACTCCTCATATTGCATGGGCAACAAAAGAAGCCCGTTCCAGATTGATGGGAATTGCAGAAAATAATTTATCTTCATTCCTGAATGATAAACCTGTAAATATTGTAAATAAATAAACCCAAAAATTAAATTATTATGAAAAAGTATTCCCTTTTATTCCTCATTTCAGCAGCCTTGTTGAGCTGTAATCCAAAGCAGGATGATGCTGCAAAACAGGACGCTTCTGCTCCGAAGGTTAATATTGATGACCGTTTAAAGGAATTAAATATTCAGTTGGTAGAGCCTTCTGTTCCTACTGCAAATTTTGTTAAAACAGTGCGCGTAGGTAATCTTGTTTATACTTCAGGCCATGGCCCTGACAGGGCAGAAGGTCCGTTGACCGGAAGAGTTGGCGCTGATCTTACTTTAGAGCAGGGACAGGAAGCTGCACGTTTAACAGGAATTGCCTTATTGTCAAGTCTTAAAAAAGAGATCGGCGATCTGGGCAAAGTGAAAAGAGTGGTAAAGGTACTTGGTATGGTTCAGTGTACCCCGGAATTTAAAGATCAGCCAAAGGTGATGAATGCCTTTTCGGATATGATGGTGGCGGTGTTTGGTGAAAAAGGAAAACATGCCCGTTCAGCTGTAGGAATGGCTGCCCTTCCGGGTAATATTGCAGTAGAAATTGAAATGATCGTTGAGGTTGAAGAATAGATTTTATTTTTTAATCTGCTGAATATTTCATCATGCTGATTTACTTTTTTCTTTTGGATTTAGCAGATCAGTATTGATTTTTACAGTATAAATAATTTAACTATTTAATAATTATGAAGAAGTATTTCTTTTTATCCATCATTGCCATCGCATTGTTTGGATGTAATACCCCGGTAAAAGAACAAAAGGCTGAAACTGTTGACTTTGATAAGCACTTAAAAGAACTGAACATAGTTTTGACCGCACCCAGTGCCCCATTAGCTAATTATGTAAAAACAGTGAGAGTTGGTAATCTTGTGTACACATCCGGTCACGGACCGGATAAACCCGAAGGCGGACGGATTACAGGTACGGTTGGTGCTGATCTGACTCTTGAGCAGGGCCAGGAAGCTGCGCGCTTAGCAGGAATAGCTTTATTATCAAGTCTGAAGGCAGAGATCGGTGATCTGAATAAGGTGAAGCGAATTGTGAAAGTATTGGGGATGGTTCAGTGTACTCCTGAATTTAAAGATCAGCCAAAGGTTATGAATGCCTTTTCGGATATGATGGTGGCTGTATTTGGTGAAAAAGACAAGCATGCCCGTTCTGCGGTGGGTATGAATGCTCTTCCAGCAGGAATGGCTGTTGAAATTGAAATGATTGTGGAGGTTGAGGATTAAATCAGATCTGTCCGGGTCAGAGATTGCCTGAAATGGAAATCTTTCTGAACAGATTTTAAAATATTTAGGTTTAAGGTCCTTTTGGAAATGTAATTATTACTTATCCAAAAGGATCTTTCATGAAGGTACATTATGAATTCAATATTAGTACAATGCATATTCTGATTGCTCCCAATGCCTTTAAAAACAGTCTGAGTGCGCAAGAAAGTGCCGATGCCATACGTGAAGGCTTAAAACGAAGCGGACTTTTGGCTACTTATGAATGTTTTCCAATCGCCGATGGAGGGGATGGTACAGG
>JBAZCD010000036.1:0-9677 GCA_041671205.1 Pedobacter sp. | reverse complement strand
AGGGTTCCATTCGGTTTAATTGATGGGGGTAAAACCGCTGTTATCGAAATGGCTGATGCATCCGGTATCCGTCTGCTAAAACCTGAGGAACTTAACCCCTTAATTACCTCCTCAACAGGCACCGGCGAATTGATCATCAATGCGCTGGACAGAGGGGTAAATAAGATCGTGATCGGACTCGGAGGTTCTGCAACAGTTGATGGGGGAGCAGGGACTTTAAAAGCACTCGGTGTCCGGTTTCTGGATCATGAGGGTCATGAATTGTCGGGTCTGACCGAAAGTCTTCAAAATCTCTGTCAGATCGACCTTAAACAGCTTGATAAGCGTGTTTTATCCTGCAGGATCATCATTCTTTGTGATGTGGATAATTCATTATTAGGTGAAAAGGGATCAGCTGCGGTCTTTGGGCCTCAGAAGGGTGCCTCAGCCGAGGATATTCCGGTACTTGAATCTGCACTAAAAAGACTTTCTGATCATGCTTTTGAAGCGACCGGAAAAAGAATGGATGAGGTTATTCATGGTGGTGCCGCCGGAGGAATAGCAGCGGCTTTGTATGCATTTTTAAACGCAGAACTGGTCAACGGTGCGGAGCATTTTTTAAAGCTCACCGGTTTTTCGGAAAGTATAAAAATGGCGGACCTCCTGATAACAGGTGAGGGCAGCCTCGACGAACAAACGCTGCAGGGAAAAGGCCCCCATGCAGTAGCGAAAGTTGCTAAAGAACACCAGATCCCGGTGATTGGTATTGCCGGAAAAGTACCTCTTGACGATCATCCAGAAATGGATAAATATTTCGATATCCTGATGGCTATTGGAAATCAACCCTCCGATCTGGAAACTGCCATGAAGTTTACTGCTTCAAACCTGATCCGTACTTCTATTATAATTGGCAGGTTTCTTTCCATGTCAAAGAGTATTTAGTGTATTTTAGTCAATTGAATTCAGTTCTCCAATCCTGATTTAAGGCTAAAATCTTTATATGAAAAATTTTCTGTTTCTTCTGCTATTGCTGAATTTTTCATTTGCTTCCGCTCAAAGCCTGAAGCAAATGATCGGGAATGCTTACCGGGATTTTGAATCTGATCCGCAGATGAAGTATGCCAGTGGCTCATTGAGTGTATTAAATGCCGAAACGGGAGATGTGATTTATTCAGCAAATGGGAATACAGGTCTGGCGAGTGCTTCTACCCTAAAAACAATAACTTCAGCAACGGCCTATTATTTGCTGGGCAGGGATTTTACCTGGGAAACAACACTTGGCTATTCAGGCTCAATATCTGTGAACGGAACACTGAACGGAGATCTGATCATTAGCGGGGGCGGAGATCCCAGTCTGGGGAGCGACAGGTACGATCAGAGTAAAAGTGAATTGATTCTGAAGAAATGGGCAGAGGCATTGGTCAGGTCGGGAATTAAAAGTATTAACGGACAGGTCATTTCTGATGACCGGCTGTTCGGCACAGAAACGATGCCCGGGGGATGGACCTGGCAGGATATGGGGAATTATTATGGTGCCGGGCCTTCATCTTTAACCTGGCGCGAGAATCAATTTGATATGTTTTTTAAACCTGGAAGAGTTGCTGAACCGGCAGAACTTCTTAGAACTGAGCCTGAGATGTCTTACCTTAAGATCATTAATGAGGTTAAGACCGGAGCCCAGGGTACCGGAGATCATGTATATGCCTATTCAGCTCCTTATTCTAATGTTATTTATCTGAGAGGGACTTATGGAATTGACCTGAGGAAAGAGATTTCAGCCTCAGTTCCTGATCCTGCATATGACCTCGCTTATCGTTTAATGAACAGATTAAAGCAAGTTGATGTTCAGGTTTCTAAAGGGGTGACAACTGCCAGAATATTATCAGGAAGCATGCAGCCATTGATTCCTCCGGCGAAGATTATTGCAATTCATACCTCACCGGCGCTGTCTGAAATTGTCTACTGGTTCAATCAGAAAAGTATTAACCTTTTTGGTGAGCATCTGATTAAGACGATAGCCTGGAAACAGGGCAAAGAAACTACTACCGCACGGGGGGCAGAACTGGTAAAGGAATTCTGGAACAAAAAGATCGGAACAGATCCCGCTTCAATGAATATTTATGATGGCAGCGGTTTATCCCCTGCTAACCGGATCACAACCCTTGCCATGGCACAGATACTTCAGTCGGTAAAAAAGGAAAGCTGGTTTGATAGTTTTTATGAAAGTTTGCCGGTTTATAACAATATGAAAATGAAAAGCGGCAGCATCAGTGATGTGATTGCCTATGCCGGGTATCAAACCAGTTCATCCGGTACGCCTCTGGTGTTTTCCTTTATTATCAATAATTACAACGGAAGCAGTTCTGCTGTCAGGCAGAAGATGTTCAGGGTGCTCAATACCCTTAAATAGAACCCTCATTTTATTTGCATTGCTCCGCTGTTTTTTGTAACTTGTATATAATCAGCTTGTTAAAAAGGAGGTGAATATGAACTTAGTTCAGAAAATAGAGCACTGGGGCGATGTACATCACGCTAAGTGGCTCGATGCGATCCGCATAGTTCTTGGTCTGTTAATTTTAAGTAAAGGTCTTGCTTTCATCAGTGATACGGAAGCGCAGAAAGATTGGATAATACAGAACAGTACGTTTGGATTTTCAGGACTTATGGCCCTTGCATTGGTGCATACTGTTGCATTTGCACATCTGGTTGGAGGCGTTTTAATTACAATGGGTCTGGTAACCCGTTTTGCTGTAGTGATCCAGATCCCAATTCTCCTCGGAGCAGTTTTTTTCGTAAACTTAACTAAAGGTTTCTCTTCTCTTAATTCAGAACTTTGGTTATCTGTGATGGTACTGATGTTGCTAATCTTGTTCTGGATAGTTGGTTCCGGGCCTTATTCGGTTGACCATTGGTTAAAGGGTAAGAAAGGCAGATGAGTGCCATTTTGGGTGTCTTTGGGCAATTTCGAATAATAATCAGGTCATATTTTCATCCGGGCTGTTTACTGCGGCATGAAATAGCGTAATTTCGTTTCATGTCTAAGGCCATTGTAATTGGTGCTGGTATTGCCGGCATTGCTTCTGCTATACGTCTGGCTCTAAATGGTCATCAGGTTGATGTTTTTGAGGCTTCAGAAAGAGCAGGAGGAAAGCTTTCAGAGATTAGGCTTGGTGATTTTCGCTTCGACGCAGGTCCCAGTTTATTTACAATGCCCCAATATGTAGATGAACTTTTTCGTATGGCAGGTAAAAATCCTGAAGATTATTTCAGGTATGAAAAGCTGGACACCATTTGCTGTTATTTTTATGAAGACGGGACAAGGATCAGGGCCTTTGCTGATCCTTTAAAGTTCTCGCAGGAGATTGCCGAAAAGACAAATGACACGGCAGATTCGGTTTTAGCTTTTCTGGATAAAAGCAGGGAGATCTATGAGATCACAGATCCCGTATTTCTCCAAAGATCCCTGCATAAAGTGAACAACTACCTGAATTTAGGCACGCTGAAATCAATTTTCAGCTTTCCTAAGATTGACGCTTTTCGTACTATGAACCGGTCCATTGAAGACAGGTTTCGGGATAGCCGGACGATCAGGCTGTTTAACAGGTATGCCACTTATAACGGCTCCAACCCTTATAAAGCTCCCGCTACTCTTAATGTTATCCCTCATTTTGAACAGCATTTTGGGGCATATTTTCCGGTTGGAGGAATGTATTCTATTGTGAGCTCTCTGCATAACCTGGCTTTGGATCTGGGAGTCAAATTTCATTTCAACTGCTATGCTGAAGAAATAGAATTGAAGGATAAAAGGGTATGTGGTGTGAAAGCTGCCGGGCAAAGTCATTCTGCAGATCTGGTCATTTCCAACATGGATGTATGGTATACTTATAAGCGATTGCTGAAAGGATTTAATGTCCCACGGCGGATTCAAAGCCAGGAGCGCAGCAGTTCTGCTTTGATTTTTTATTGGGGTATCCGGGCTGTTTTCCCAAAACTGAATCTTCATAATATTTTTTTTACTGAAAATTACCGGGAAGAATTCGAGCAGATATGGGAGGAGAAAAGTATCTGCTCTGACCCTACTGTTTATGTTCATATCAGCTCAAAGAGTAATCCTGAAGATGCACCAGAAGGCTCAGAAAACTGGTTTACCATGATCAATGTATCTTCGGATTCCGGCCAGGATTGGGATGAACTGATTAAAATTTCAAGGCAAAATATCGTTGAAAAGCTATCCCGAAACCTCGGGACGGATATCAGTAAATTAATCAGCTGTGAAACGATTCTGGATCCACGGGGCATTGATTCAAAGACATTTTCTTATCAGGGCTCATTATATGGAAGCAGTTCGAATAGTCAGTTTTCAGCTTTTTTGAGACATGCTAATTTTTCCTCAAAGATCAGGGGTTTATATTTTGCGGGAGGAAGTGTACATCCAGGAGGTGGAATTCCACTGGCATTGCTCTCGGCAAAAATTGTGAATGATCTGATAAAATAATTTGTTGAATAGCAGGTGGATATGCCATTTTCAGGATCGTAAAAAATTATATCTTTAAGGTATGCTTGAATCTCGCCGGAATAAAATAATCTATCATTTCTTCTCCTGGTATATTAATAGAATTATTAAATCAGATTTTGAAGAATTGAAATTTAACCGGATTGAGTTTGACAAGGGCAGGTCAATTTTATTGCTTGCAAATCATTTCTCCTGGTGGGACGGTTTTTTAATGTTTCAAATTAACCGTCTTTATTTCCGGAAAAATTTCCATGTGATGATCACCGAAGAAAACTACCGTAAAGTTTGGTTTTTAAAATATCTTGGAAGTTTTTCGGTGAAAAAGAATTCAAGAAGTGTGATCGAAACGCTGGAATATGCTGGAAATCTGCTGAATGATTCTGAGAACCTGGTTCTTCTCTTTCCTCAGGGTAGACTATACTCAGGTCATGTTGAACAGGTTCAGTTTCAGAAGGGTCTGATGAATCTCATCAATACATCCTCCCGTAAATTCCAGTATATTTTTGCGGCGGGCTTTGCCGATTATTTTGAGCATCGCAAACCAGTATTGACCTGTTATTTGCAGAATTGGGAAGGTGCCGAATTTACCAGTCTGCAGTTGATAAAAAGTGCCTACAACAAACATTATGAAACTTCGAGGCAGAAACAAACCTCGATTGAAGTTTAAGTATGATACTTATTTACCTGATTTATTTTTTTCTCATACTAAGGTTCACAGTTACCCTTTTTAATTTTATCTCAAACCCGAAACTGACCAATTCAGGAAAGCAATACAGCGATTTTATTTCGATTCTGATTCCTGCCCGGGATGAGGAACAGAATATTATAAATCTGCTGAGTTCGATCGCTGATCAGGACTATCAAAACTATGAAGTGATTGTGCTTGACGATCATTCTGCCGATAATACCCTTGAGCTATGTCGCAGCTATTGTGAAACAAATCAACGATTTAAGATCGTGCAGGGCAAAGAGCTTCCAAAAGACTGGCTGGGGAAGAATTACGCCTGCTCACAGTTGGCTGAGCTGGCGAAAGGAAAGTATCTGATCTTTCTGGATGCAGATGAAATAATTGCTGATGGCCTGATTAATAATGCCATTCATCGCATGATTCTGAACAAATTAGCTCTGCTCAGTATATTTACCAATCAGATCATAGCAACATGGGGAGAACGATTAGTGGTTCCGCTCATGCATTTTCTGCTTCTGAACTTACTGCCCCTCCGCCTGGTCAGAATGTCCCGAAATCCTTCTTTTTCTGCGGCGAGCGGTCAGTTTATGATGTTTGATGCCGATAATTACAGAGCAAATCAATGGCATGAACAGGTAAAGAAACAGGTAGTTGAAGATATAGAGATCATGAAACTCATTAAGGGCTCCGGCTACAATGGTGAAGCATTGCTGGCTAATGGATTTATTTATTGCCGTATGTACAGATCATTCACTGAGGCAGTTGAGGGTTTCAGTAAAAATTTTCTGGCAGGCTTTAACTACAATGTTTTGGGCCTGTTTTCATACCTCTTTCTGGTAGTTTTGGGTCCTTTTGCCATCGCATACTTTCTGAGTACCGAGCTGGTATTGTTTGCCTTAACTTTGATAATTCTGAGCAGAATAATGATCTCCTTACTTGCCGGACAAAGTGTGTGGCAGAATTTGTTCCTGCATCCGGTTCAGTTATTATTCATGGTATTTATCTCAGTACTCTCCGTTAAGAAACATTTTACTAAAACTATCCTCTGGAAGGGGCGAACCATACGAAACTAACCTGATGTTAAACCGAAGCTTAATCTGCAGTTCTATTATCATATTGTTTCACCTGGTAGGACTTTATGGTTTTCTTGAACCCGGTTTTGAAAACCTGTTTATAAAACTGGTTCCCTTTCATTTGTTATTGATGCTGGTACTGATGATCATAACGGCATGGGACAAATCATCAGATATCCTAAGATTTGCCATTTTGGTATACTTAGCTGGCTTTTTTATTGAAGTAATTGGTGTTAATACCGGGCTCATTTTTGGATCTTATACCTACGGGACTGCTTTAGGCTTTAAATTATGGGCAACTCCTTTGCTCATCGGACTGAACTGGTTAATTCTTGTTTATTGTACCGGTGTGTTTCTCGAAAAATTCAATCTGAAAAGAAAATGGCTGTTTGCTTTACTGGGTGCCGGAATTTTACTGGGACTTGATCTCCTGATCGAACCGGCGGCCGTGAGATATGATTACTGGTACTGGTCAGGAGGGACTATTCCGGTTCAGAACTATCTGGGATGGTATATTTTTTCTTTTTTTCTGTTCCGGATTTTTTCAGATTTGAATTTCAGAAAGAAAAACAATGCCGCTATTGTTCTTCTTTTTGCCCAGATCAGTTTTTTCCTTGCCCTTAATTTATGGGCTTTCTGATAAACATTTTAGTATTTTTGTAAAATATCTGCTGCAAAGCAGCAATGGAGCTGAGGCAATGAAACCTGCATGAGCTTACCACTCACAAACCGGAATGAATAAGCTCATGCAAGCTTCATAACCATTAAAAAACAATTATATTCCAATGAAATATAATCTTAAGGTAACAATTGATCATGATTCGGGATTCTGTTTTGGAGTGGTCTATGCCATTGATATGGCAGAAGATATCCTTGCGGAAGACGGTTATCTGTACTGCCTTGGTGATATCGTGCATAACGATGAAGAGGTAAACCGATTAAAGGCCAAAGGGCTTAAGATTATTTCTCATGAAGAAATGCTCGATATTAAAAATGAGAAAATCCTGATTCGTGCGCATGGTGAAGCTCCCGAGACTTACCGTCTGGCTCTTGAAAATAATATTACCCTGATCGATGCCTCTTGTCCGGTTGTTTTAAAACTGCAAAACCGGGTTAAGAATTCGTATGATAACCAGGAGAAGGTATTGATCTTTGGTAAGCATGGACATGCTGAAGTTGTTGGACTGCAGGGCCAGACTGATAATGAAGCACTTGTATTTCAAGACATTACGGAGCTTGATCATGTTGTACTTCCCGAAAAATTTACACTATACAGCCAGACTACTAAGAGCACGGCAAAGTTTTATGAGATCAAAGATGAATTGATCAGGCGCGGCTACGATATTAAGGCAAATGATACCATTTGCAGACAGGTTTCCAGCAGAGATGAAGACCTTAGAAAATTTGTGGTAAACTTTGATCATATCGTTTTTGTTTCTGGGAAGAAATCTTCCAATGGCAAGGTTCTCTATGAAGTGTGTAAGAAATTCAATCCAAACACTCATTTTATCTCGAGCGAAGAAGAGTTAAACAGGGAAATGTTTAGTCCCGGTGACACAATTGGGATTTGCGGAGCAACATCCACTCCCATGTGGCTGATGGATAAGGTCAAATCCGTTCTGGAAGAATATTGACAGATGCTATGCCTAAACTTCAATCTAATACAGGCGTAATTGTGGCCCTGATTGTGATCGGACTTTGGGCTTTGTGCATTCTGTATTTGATGCAATGGGAAGTCAGCCCGGCTAATCCCTTTCTGTATTTAATGATCCTGGTTCAGATGCATTTATATACCGGCTTATTCATCACAGCCCATGATGCGATGCATGGAACAGTATCAGCAAACCGGGGTCTGAATAATTTCATCGGACAGGTTTGCACAGCCTTATATGCCAGTTTTCCTTTCAGTAAGCTTTACAGTAAACATCATGAACATCACAGGCATGTACATTCCGATAGTGATCCTGATTATCATCGGGGAAACTTCGTTTCCTGGTATTTCAGTTTTATAAAGGAATACTTATCCTGGTGGCAGGTGCTTCTGATGGCACTGATCTACAATGTGTTAAAGATCTGGATAGCTGAGCTGAATCTGATCTTTTTCTGGGTTTTGCCTTCATTGCTAAGTACTTTGCAGCTATTTTATTTTGGCACCTGGCTTCCTCATCACGGCGAGCATTCAAATAAACATCAGTCACGAACTCAAAAGAAAAATCATCTCTTAGCATTTTTATCCTGCTATTTTTTTGGCTATCATTATGAACATCATGATTCGCCGGGAACTCCGTGGTGGAGACTCTGGACGCTAAAGGGTTAAGAGAAAAAATTGTTTTTATAAAATCAAAAAAGGGGAAGCATTTTTTTTAATGATTCCTAAGACTATCTTTGGCGCTCTTTAACAGGCATATGAACAAGCAAGGTATTTTATTGGTTAATTTAGGTACTCCTGATAGCCCCTCAAATGCGAATGTCCGCAAATATCTGGATGAATTCCTGATGGATGAACGGGTAATTGATATAAATCCTGTTTCAAGGGCGCTTCTTGTTAAGGGGATTATTGTTCCTTTCCGCGGACCGAAATCTGCGAAATTATACAGGAAGATCTGGTCTGATTCTACAGGATCGCCATTAATGCATTACAGCCTGTTGCAAAAGGATCTTCTGCAACAAAGATTAGGTGATGATTATCAGGTCGAACTTGCAATGCGCTATCAAAGTCCTTCTATTGAGAGTGCTTTAAATAAACTAAAGGATGCTCAGGTCAGAAGTATTAAAGTTCTGCCCATGTTTCCCCATTATGCATCCGCAAGTACGGGCTCTGTTCTGGAAAAGGTAATGGAGCTGGTCAGAAAATGGCAAACCATCCCTAATATTTCTTTCATCAACTCCTTTCATAATAATGCACTGATGATAGAGGCTTTTGCAGAGAATGGGCGGATACATAAGCCTGAAACGTATGATCATGTTTTGTTCAGTTTCCATGGTCTGCCCCAAAGGCAGCTTGTTAAATCAGATCATTCACAGAAATACTGCCTTAAAATTGATAGCTGCTGTTCTGTACTGACCGAAAATAATAAATTTTGTTATTCAGCTCAGTGCTATGATACTGCACGTTTGATTGCGAAAAAACTTGACCTGCCGGAGGATAAATATACTGTATGTTTTCAATCACGCCTGGGTAAGGATCCATGGGTCCAGCCTTATACGAGTGCTGTTATTGAGCAGCTGGCAAAAAAAGGAGTTAAGAGACTGCTTGTTTTTTGCCCTGCTTTTGTCGCAGATTGTCTTGAAACGGTCTATGAGGTAACGGTTGAATACGGCGATGAATTTAAGGCTCTGGGTGGTGAACATGTGCAACTGGTAGAAAGTCTGAATGATCATCCTTTATGGATTGATGCTTTGGAGGATTTGCTGAAAAATAAGG
>JBAZCD010000035.1:0-12352 GCA_041671205.1 Pedobacter sp. | reverse complement strand
GCATAGCTGTATTTTCGTTGATGGCCGCTTCCAGTTCAGCCCTGGTTTCAACCTTGATCAGTTTCACCCCGCACTGTGTAAGGGAATGATCATAACCCAAAGAATGACTCTTCTGCAGAATCACCTCGGTCTTCATTCCGGTTCCGGCAAGATTTGGAACCTGGCTCACCCGCTTATTATCCATACCCGTGAGAACACCGGCCATTCCCAGCATCAGTGCCGACCAGCAACCTGCAGATACCAAAGCTGCTTCAGCATGACACATCTCAGCAATTTTTTGACCCACTTTATCCTGCACATCGTCAACAAGCGCAAATTTCTTTGATGCAGAATTAATCGCAGACATCACCTCCGGGGGCATCAATGACCCCGACATTACCGTGTAATTTCCGGCGGCATTAATAAAAGTTCGGATGCCTAGTTCTTTAAACAGATCGCGACCAGCCACAGGTGCTGAAAGCATATTGTTAATGGGTGCAGCTGTTGCTGCGATTCCGCCAGCCAGCGGAAGCAGGCTGAGGGATTTTAAAATTTCTCTGCGTTTCATTGTTGAGATTATTTATTATATATTATATAAAATTCCTAAAACAGATTGCGTTTGGATAAGGGTGCAACCTGGGCTGTTTGAACCAGGGATCCTGAATTCCCAATTGCGCCTGCAAGCGGCAACATGGTCAAAGTTTTAAGAATTTCCTGACGTTTCATTGCTTCTTTCAGCTTAATAGTATTCTTATTGGAATTAAATCAGGAAATTATTTAGTAAGATCCGGCAGTGGAGTTACAATACCATTCAGGTCATATACGATCTTACCCCCGAAAATGGTCATTTCACATTCCAGTTTTTCATCACTATCCATTTTATAGCCGGCCATATCGTAGAATCCGAATTTACCTTTTCTCATACCTAATATGGCAACATCAGCGATAGCACCTTCAGAAAGATGGCCCAGCTGAGTCCGATTAATCGCCTTTGCCGGCGCCCAGGTACTTGCATTGATCACTGCGGGCAGATCCATTCCCATTTTCAGGAATTTTGACATAACGAGAAGCATATCCTTCATTGATCCTTTCATACTGCTGATGTGAAGATCTGTACTGATTGTATTTGGATGAAATCCTGCCTTAGCTGCGGGAATCGCCTGAGAATATCTGAAGCTGGAACCGCCATAACCCACATCAAAGATTACTCCTCTCTTCTGGGCAGCCATTACATATGGCTTTAATGCTTGTTTTGCTGTATCTACAATCGCTTCTTTGGTATCCAGTAATTCGCCAAAAGTGTGGGTAAATATATCACCCGGACGCAGACGCTCCATTAAAAGAGAATACAGAGAAAGACGGGGTTTGGTACCACCAAAATCAATCATTACCGGCATATTGGCCAGCTTTCCTGCAGCAACACCACGATCAACATTGGTAAAATCAGGACTTGTAAAATGAGCTACTTTTATACCAACAACATGCTCCTTGTATGCGATAGCTGCTTTAGCTGCTATTTGCGGATCCATATCGGTTGTATTCTGCTCAATAACGCCTCCACGCATCCCATTACCAACAATATTCAGAAAGGCCAGAACACGTGTTTGGGAATTATCGATAACATTCTTTTTAAAAGTCGGGAAATCTCTCCATCCTGAACCACCGGCATCTACAACCGTAGTTACACCTACCCTTTGGTAAAATCCGTCGGGCATGATACTGTTAAAACCATTGCTGTACATATGATTCGGTTCGGTTCCAGCAAAAACGTGTCCGTGAATATCGATCAATCCGGGAGTTACATACATGCCTGCGGCATTAACAACCTGAGATGCCTGAGAAGCATCAATACTTACAGCAACTTTTGCAATCTTACCATCGGCAATGGCTACGTCCATTACACGGTTGATGTTATTTTTAGGATCAATCACATGACCGCCCCTGATGATAATGTTATAAGGTTTTGACTGCGCGAACAGTGCAAAAGGTAACAGGATACTTACAAAAAAAATACAGAGCTTCCTCATTTGTTGTGTTGTTTCTATGTGTTAACGTATTAAATAATTGTACAAAATTTTGAAAAAGAAGAACTAAGCGGCTAACCTGAAAAATTATCAGTCTATTCTTTTACCATTACTATCCCATCCTTTACTAAAAAAATGCGATTCCGGAGAACTGAGGTAATGTACCCTTGACAATTCAGGAGTTTCCAGCTTTTTATGTCCCAATATACGGGATTCAAGTGCAAAATCCAAGATACCGCTGCTTAGCATAGTACGCTCGACCGGATAAGGAGCCTTTCCTGTCTTAAACATGATCTCAATATTCTTAACCAGACAACCGAAATGGTAATGTGGCTTTCCATTTTGCATCCGCATAAGTGTTGAAACCGGCTTTTGCTGCCCTGCAACTTCAACTGCAACTGTGAAATCTTCTACCAGGCCGGTCATCAGAAAGGCTGCTGCCTTCAAACCGTCATTATAATCAATTATGAATACTGCAGGTTTTTTGACCAGGCTTCTGACATCACCCTCCTTGCGCGTACCACTTCTTGACAATGACTCTGTAAATAAGCGGCTAACCCACTCATTCTGATCCATATAATTCCAGCAATCCTGACCTTCAAGACACTGAACTGAACGAACTCCTGTTTCACCTCCCTTTCTTCGCTCCACCACAGCCTGTAAATTGTCAAGCAAGTGAAAGCCATAAATATCCAGGCCACTGAAAGAAATGGCAACGGCATATTTCTGAGCAACACCATAGGGTGTATCTACTGCCGGTATACGCCATGTTACCGGAGCAGTTGAACCTGCAAGCATCGGGAACTTTAATTCACGTGAGATCTCAACCATACGCTTTGCCTGCCTCCAGCTATAGGAAAGATGCTTATCATTGAAAACCGGAACGGATGTCTTATACTGACGAAAGGCATCTGTAATTTTCAGGAACATTTCAAACCTGGGATAAAGTTTTTGTTCCTTATCGTTCATTGGGTAAACCCCGTGTTCTCCGATCAGCAATACCGCATCAACTGCAAGCTTATCTCCTCCAAGTGTCAGAGCATCTGCCACTGTGCGGAAGATAGGAATATTATACTTTTTAGCCATTGGCCTGCTCATATCGGTTTCCGGAACCTGTTCAGTGAACATCGAAACGATCTTTGAATCAGGATAAGGGGCCATCTGATCCTGATTAAAGCCCTCAAGGTATTTACCAACTATTACGTCGGCATGCGAATTAGGGCGATACTCAGTAATGATCGCTGCAATACGTTTAGGTCCTGATTGAACTTCCTGCTTGTAATCCGGCATTTCTTCAGCTTCAACCGACTGTAATGGTAAAACTGCACCTGCTACAGCACCGGATACGGGCAAAACTGAGAGGTATTTAATAAGTTCTCTACGCTTCATTTCTTTTGAAAAAAGGAATATTTGACTATATATTAAATTAAAAAACAAAGAGGAAAAATTTACACCGAAAAGTATAAATTTCTCCTCTTTGATCATAAAAAATTACTCTTTATCCCACCAAACACGACTTAAAAGCGTGTTATCACCACTTTGTCTTGCTTTGGCAGCAAGGAAATTCTCTCTGTTCAAAGTTTCTTCAGATTCAGGTACTATATAACGGCGTGGGATTCTTCCGCCTGTAATATTTCCCGGATAGTTGGTTGGAATTAAAACAGGATATCCTGTACGTCTCCAGTTAGAGAAGTTTTCAATCTGGTCAAGATAACCCAATACCCAGCGCTGAGTAGAGATCTGCTCAAGTTTCTGCTCAAAAGTTCCGGCAGTAAGGAAAGGATTATATTTCAGATAGGTTGTTACCTTATCTGTAGAAATTGCACCACCTGCACCATAAAGCGACCATTGTTTCATCGCAGAAGTTACACCATTATTATAGGAAGTTGCAGCATTTCCGGCATACCAGCCTCTGATTGAAGCTTCTGACAAAAGAAAATGTGTTTCTGCAGCACCGAATACGATAACAGGAGCATCATACCTCATTACCGTATTTGGATTTGGCTCAGAATAAGTCTCGAAATCGGCCGGATATCCATTATACTGTGCATTCTGCATTCCCTTTTGTAAAGCCGTTGCAGTATCGGCAACATAGCCTCCTGTAGGCTGTTTTACCCATAATACAGCGATTACATTCAGTCTCGGATCTTTAGTGGTTGTTGAGTTTCCTTTTAAATGATCGATAAATCTTTTAGAGATTTTAGAACCTTGTATATTTAATGGATTTTGCCCATCCACATAATCAAGTACTCTAAACTGATCGGAGAAGGGATTCCGGTTACTGGCTAGACCACCATCAGCGTAAGGTGCTCTTGCCAAATCAGCATCATCCAGGATCGGTCCGCCGGCAATTGCCTTTTCTACCCAGGTTTTTGCCAATGCAGCATCAATTTTGGTTAAACGCATGCCAAGCCTTAGCATCATAGAATAAGCAAACTTTTTCCATTTTACAGTGTTACCATCATAAAACAGATCGGAGTTACCAAAAGTAGGCTTAGAAGCATCAAAAGATGCGGCAGACTCTTCCAGTTCTTTGAACATATCTTTGTAGATATCAGACTGAAGATCATATTTGGGCTGATATTTTCCCTCAAGACCGTTAAGGGCTTCTGAATAGGGAATATCCCCATAAAGATCTGTCAGCTGATGAACAATATAAACTTTCCAGATTCTTGCTGCTGCAAGTTTATTAATGCTGGCCGGGTCTTTCCTTGTTTCATTGATTACCAGTTGAATTTGGTTCAAACAACCGGAATAGGCAGCCCAGTTATTTCTTACCCATCCTTCAGCAAAGTACTTATCACCGGGTGCTGTTACCTCACTGTAAGTAGCTTCCTGCTGAAGCATCTGCATATTATTAAAACGGTTCCCATTTGGGTTTAATCCAATAGCTCCCAATTGTGCTTTAGTAAACAAAAAATTAGGATTAACACTTTCGTAAGCATTTGGATTTTTATTCAGCTCTACAAGATCCTTGGTACAAGACGACAAGAATATTGCCGCAATGATTGCTGTATATATAGGTTTAAAGATTAAATTCTTCATGTTAAAAATATTTGATAGTATTAATTAAAACCTTACAATTAAATTAACCCCAATGTCACGAGTACGAGGTATTGTATTGGACGATTGCCCCTGTGTATTGCTAATGGTATAAGCGGACTCAGGATCGAAATCAGTGATATGCTTATAAAGAATAAACGGATTCCTTGCGACAAAAGAAACATCAGCAGACTGAATCTTTAAAGCTTTCAGTTTTGCAGTAGGAATTCTGTAGCTCAGGATAAGGCTGCGAAGTTTGACAAAATCACCATCAAAAACTGAAGTCGTTAAGGGACTGATACTTGCCTGATTATTATAATAGGTATCTAGCTGATCAACCGGCCATGTTTTTGTAAATGGCGCCCCAGTCTGATCTACTCCGGACACTGTTAAACCTCCCACTCTACCCGGAAGTGTATTTTTAGATAATCCGAAACGATACATGTACCGGCTAAGGCCTGACTGAACAATATTCCCGAATTTAGCATCGAGGAGAACATTCAGGGAGAAGTTCTTGTACCTGAAATTATTGGTTAAACCCATTGTATATGGTGGAACACCCTGACCATATTCAATTTCAGGACTTTGAACTTCGTAACCGCTAAGTTTATTGTAAACACGTACACCGCTAGCATTAGTTAAATAAGTTCTTCCTCTGATGGTATTATAAGGTCTTCCTACCCCAGCTCCGCCTACAGTGCTCAAACCCGGTGCAAGTTTCTCAATTTCACTTTTATTGTATGCAGCATTATAGCTTACATCCCAGGTAAATTTATTAGACTTGATCGGAGTTCCGGTTAATAGAATCTCAACCCCTTTATTGCTTAACTCACCTACATTTAAAAGAGCTGTTGTATACCCTGAAGTAGCTGCTATTGAGGTACTTAAAATATCATCTGTGGTCTTACGATTGTAATAAGTGAAGTCCAACCCTAAACGATTATTGAAAAATTGAATATCGATACCACCTTCATAAGTAGTTGAAGTAAGGGGTCTCAGATTTGGATTAGATAATGCACTTGATGTATTCTGAACCGGACGGCCTAAATGTCCACCTTGTTCAAAAGTATAAAGCTGATTGATCTGGTAAGGATTTACTGTTGCACCACCTACCTGAGCCCATGAAGCTCTCAATTTCGCAAAGCTAATTGCTGAAGGTAATTTTACAGCATCAGAAAGAATGAAACTGGTCCCTACCGAAGGGTAGAAAATCGCGTTATTACCCGGATTCAAGGTTGAGAACCAATCCTGTCTTCCTGTAAAAGTAAAATAAAGGATGCTCTTATAACCGATATCTGCTGATCCAAATACAGAGTTCTGACCAAAGCGACTCAATCCAATTCCTGAAGATTGAATAGCAAGGTTAGAAAAGCTGATAAAATCAGGAACTATGAATTCAAAACCTGAGTTTGAAGTTGATTCAGAAACGTTTCTTTCCAGATTCGCTCCTGCCATGGCAGATAACTGAAAATTAGAAAAGAAGGTTTTATTGTAGTTCAATAAAGCCTGTGCAGTAGTTTTAGTTACAAAAGAAGTACCTGAATTAAATAATCCTTTTGGAAACTTTGCTGTACCTATTGGCATGTAATCACTGGAGTCGAACCTGTCGATATCTCTCATTCCGCTTACCTTCACAGATAATTCATCAAGAATATTGTATTGAACACTTGCCTGTCCCATAAAGCGGTTTTTAGTATCCCTGTTCCCCATTCTATTGATTACGAAATAAGGGTTTTGCGCTTCAGGAACCTGCTGCCATTGAACTTCATTAAAATTTGCATCATATCCGGGGGCAAGGTTGCGGATGTCAACGGTATTAGCTAAGAGGTTTGTTGCCCATGAAGTGGTGTTATCTGCATACCCGTTACCCGGACGATTGGTACCTCTGTCAATATTATACTGCATGGTTGTCTCAACTATGAACTTTTTACCAAGTTCCGATCTTAAGCTTAAATTCCCCGTTTGTCTGCTATAGCTTGATCCTGGTTCCATAGCCTGTGATTCAAGATCAGATACTGATAATCTATAGGTTAGCTGACGACTACTTCCACCCGAGAATGCAACAGTATTCGTTAAATTTGTACTTGGTCTGTAGAAGTTTTTCCAGTTATCTTTTACGTCAACAGGAGAATATGGACGCATCACCCCATCGAATTGGACATAAGGCTGTCCATCCATCTTTGCACCGAAAGATAAACGTCCGGAGCTAATCGCTTCAGCTTTAGTTTTTGGCTTTACTCCATCCAAACCCTGACCATACTCATATTGTAAATCAGGATACATCGAAGGACTTCCAACTGTAAAATTACTACTCACTTCAACTCCTACACCTTTCTGTGCTTTACCACTTTTTGTGGTAATCAAAATTACACCATTTGATGCCTGACTTCCGTAAAGTGCTGCCGCCGGTCCGCCCTTCAGGACGTTAATTGTTTCGATATCATCCGGGTTGATAGAAGAAATACCATCGCCACGATCTAAGTAAGTCGCATTTTGACCTAATGCATTTGAGCGACCCGTATTATTCATTGGCATCCCATTAATAACATACAATGGCTGGTTATTACCACTCAATGAACCGTTACCTCTGATAATTACACGGCTTGAACCACCCGGACCTGTTGACATACCCGTAACGTTCACACCTGCAATTTTACCACTAAAGGCATTTGCAACATTGTTCTCTCTTGCCTGAGTAAACTCTTAACCTTTTACTTCAGTCACTGCGTAAGCCAGTGCTTTTTTCTCCCTGGAAATACCCAATGCGGTAACTACTACTTCAGTAAGGGCTGTGTTGGCAGCCACCAGCTTCACATTTAATGTAGTCCTGCTACCTACTGTCATCTCCTGAGTCTGGTAACCGATATAGGTAAAAACAAGTATACTGTTATTATTAGGTACATTAATGGTGAACCGACCGTCAACATCTGTAGTTGCGCCAATAGTTGTACCTTTTAGCTTAATACTTACTCCCGGTAAAGTCTCGCCCTGAGTATCAGTAATCTGACCTTTAACCACAATATCCTTCACTTCCAATAAGTCTGAGATATTAATCAGATTGCTTTCAGGAATCATGACTGAAGCAGCCCTTTTTAAGACCAGAATTGTTTTATTCTTAATACTGAATTCTAAAGGCTGGTCCTTAAATAAAGCGACCAAAACCTGTGAAAGGTCCTCATTAACAGCATTAATAGTTACAGGTTTTGCTAAACTAATCAGCTCTTTCTGAAAGAAAAATCCATAACCCGTTTGCTTCTTAATTGAGGAAAATACCTTTTCAATCGGAACATTTTCGCCGCTGTAGGTTACTTTTTGAGAGTACCCCTCTGCGCGAACATTTATGATCAAGGCTAAAAGAAAAATGAATGTCAGCTTCATGCCAAGGAGAATTGAATTAAATGAAATCAACTGGCTATTACTATACGTAAAGAATCGAATTCCGCCAGTAATTGTCGGCTTTAAGTCTAAAGTTGTGACACGACTTAGAGAGCCCTCTGTTTTAGTAAATAAATTCATAAATTTGCTTGGTTTGGTGATCAATAATCTATCTCAATATTTTTTATTAGAAGACCAGACTTTTGCCAGGAGCGCGTCAACGCTTCTGGTTTTTTTCTGCCTTCTACTATGTTAGTTTAAGGCATAACCACAACCTCCTTTCCTTCAAGTCTAAAGTGAATATTGCTTTTCTGAAGAATTTCCAGCACTTCTAAAAGTGTCAGATTTGTAGCAATGGCGCCTTCAAAATGGTGTTCCGGCAATACCGCTTCGTATCTTGCAGTTATCCCATACCACCTGCCCAACTGACGCATAACTGTTTCGACACTTGCATTTTCAAAATAGAAGTATCCATCTTTCCAGGCTACCTCTGCCTGAGTATCTTTTCTTTGGATCCTGATATCCCTGTCAACCTTCGCTTGCTCGCCAGGTTTAAGTATTTGAGATTTCTTTGTACTTAATTCAATTACCCGAACAGCTCCTTCAATCAGAGTAGTAGTAATAGAGGGCTCATCAGAATAGGCATTGATATTAAAATGAGTACCAAGTACTTCAACAGTCTGATTTCCAGACCGAACCGAGAACTTTTTATCTTCATTTTTAGAAACCTCAAAATAAGCCTCTCCCTTTAACTCAACTTCACGTGTATCTCCTGAAAAAAACACTGGAAATCGCAGGGAAGAGGCAGAATTCAGCCATACTTTACTTCCATCTGCAAGATTCAACTGAAATTTCCCACCAACAGGTGTTTGAATGGTATTATAAACCGTTTGAGTTTCTCTTTTTTCAGTTAATGATTGCTCATTTGATGATTTACCAAGCGTATACTCGATAATACCTTTCGAATTCTTATGGATTTTAATTCCTCCCTGATTAATCACAACTCCGTTTTGCGAATCGTCCAGTACAATTTTCTTTCCATCAGAAAGCGTAAGAATTGCTTTATACCCACCTGGCTGAATATCCTTTACTTTTTGCTTTACAGCAATTTGTACAGGAACCGGAACAGTTTGAATCTGATCCTTCTTAAAATAGAAATACAAGCCACTAACCATAAAAAGGAGAACAGTAGCCGCTGCTGCTAATGAATAATATCTGCGATAGACCGGTGTTTGCCTTTCTGCAAGATCGGGCACATCAATTTTTGAAAAAATAAATGTTTTTAGATTCTCTTCATCGTCCAGAGCGTCAAAATTCCACTCTGAATCCGTATTAATTTCAGCCCGATACCACTGAAACAGCTTTTCAGTCTCTTCGGCGGAGGCAGTGTTATGAAGATACTTTTCAACTAATTTTTGGACTTCTTCCTGTCGCATAGATCACCGATTTAGGCTCATATACTATATAGTGCCATAAGTCGCCAGGTACCCTTGCAAAAAATGAAAAAAGATTTAACAGAAAATTTATAAGAACTTAAAACAGAAACAGGTTCATTGCATTCTTTAGATTCAGGCGAATGATCTTCAAACCTTTTGTGAGATAGCCTTCTACAGTTTTCTTGGAAATACCAAGTTCCATTGAAATTTCAGTTGTAGAAAGGCCATAATTACGACTGTAGTTAAATACCATTCTGCAGTTCTCAGGCAGATCTTCAACCACTTTATTAATATACTCCTGAATAAATCTGATATCAATTTGTTCCTCAGTAAGAGTAGATAATTCATCCGAAACATTCTGAGATTCGATTTCCAGTCTTCTTTTCTGCTTATAAATGAGCTTAAAAACAGAAAATCTGACAGCAGAAGCTAGATAGGTATTCAGATATTCGATATCCAGTTGAGCTTGTCTGGCCCATAATTTGGCAAATATTTCCTGAACAATATCCTGAGAGACAGATTTATCCTTACTAAAAGTGTATGCAATTGCAAGCATGTGTTTCCAGTATCTATTGTAGATTTCTGTAAACGCTCCCTGACTGCCTTCTTTTAAATATTCGAGTAATTCTTTATCAGATGAAGACTTATAATTCAAGATATTTTTAATTATTCAAGTCTAATATAAGAATAATTCAATAACAAGTTATTCGCAATAATAATTGAATCGTCTTTCAATACACCCCGAAACTCTATTTCTGACTGTTCGGTTTAACGGGAGGAGGTCAGTATAGATTATGTAGCCTTCCCATTTTCCAAGCTTACAATTACAATCTAATACTCAATTATATTTTCATTTAATAATTATGTTTTATAAATTGGATAGAGTTTTAAGGTGAGTTATTTAAACACAAAGTATATTCATAATTATTTTGTTTGGATCAAATTATAATACGCCATACCGATCATATACCGATCGTAAAGAGTCGCCATTAATTAAATCAATTCTGGATTGATCCTCCTTGTAAACCTTTTCATAGGCAAGATGTAGTACTTTATCTTCTATTTCCCGTGGGATAACAACTACACCATCAAAATCAGCAAAAATTAGTTCGCCGGGATTGACAAGTACATCCCCACACCTCACAGGAACGTCATAAGCCATTACTCTTCCTCTGCCAAGACTGTCAACTGGACGAATCCCTGTGTAAAATACCGGAAATCCCATTTTAATGGTTTTACGGCAGTCTCTGATCAAACTATCACAAATACATCCAACCGATCCATTTCTTTTAGCAATCGTGCTCATCAATTCGCCCCAGGGTGCATTAGTGCATGCAGAATCAGTAGAATGAACTACCACATCATCTTTTTTTAAAGAATCTACTACTTCAATCTCTAAATGATAGGGATCATCTTCAATATAATCTGTTTCCATCCATCTAAGTGTTCTGGCTCTACCAACAATGACACAATTGTCATGATCCAGTGGTCTTAACCGATGGTGCATTGCACAATTTCTGTATCCCAATATGTCCAAAACGTCGCAAACAATAGGGACATATAAGTTCTCTTTTATCCAATTAAATTTTTCTGTATCTGTAAAAAGGTTCAGTTTTGATTTCATAATTGTTTATTTTCTATTTTTAATTTCCAATTGATCCATAATTATTTATTGCATCTAAAAAAACGGTTACAGTCTATAAGGTAGATGGTGATTAAGAATTGTTTTAATTTCAATGAGTTAATTATTTTTATTTAGTTGGGTTCGGAAGTTCAAGTAATGCCAATGCATCCCGATTGATTATCCCTTCAATTGCTTCTAACGGCACAACAGGCAACCCGCTTTGGGCAAGAATGTGATTAAGATTTCTTGTTCCCTCCAAAGAATCACTTGTAGTGGTAAATGGAAAATCAGACCCAAACAATACTTTGTGCTGAACTCCATATTCCACCAGTAATCTCATGGAATTATAAAATTGCCATGGTCGGTAATACAGAGCCGATATATCTGCATACACATTGGCGTGCCTGCGGATTATTGCAATGGTTTCTGACTCCCAGGGATGACCCAGATGTGCGAGTACCATCTTCAAATCGGGAAAATCAACCGCTACGGCATCAAAATGAATAGGACGGGAATAGTCCAGCTTCGTACCACTCACAAATGAAGTACCCACGTGAAAAAGTATAGGCAATCCATGTTTTACACAATACCGATATATATCATAATACCTTGGATCCTGTGGATGCACGTTCTGGTAAAGTGGTGCCAGTTTAACACCAACAGCGCCCCATTGTAGGTGACATTTCTCCAATTCTTCCATATAACCCGGCAAAGCCGGATCAATAGATGCAAAAAATAACAATCGTTTTGGGGCACGTCTTACATGTGCGGCCACCATTTCGTTAGGAATGTTCCAACCTGTTGCTGATGCCTGGAGGCCAAATACAATAGCCACATCTGCCACCATTGTTGTTTCAAGATGTCTTTCCTGA
>JBAZCD010000034.1:0-12481 GCA_041671205.1 Pedobacter sp. | reverse complement strand
ATGATCAGTAAAGGAAATTATAAAAAAATAGGTGTGATTGCCACAAAATCAACCATTCGCTCTGATATTTACGCTAAAAAATTTAAGCTGGCCGATCCTGAAATTGAGGTTTCCTCTCTTGCAACCCCGTTGCTGGCACCCATGATCGAGGAGGGTTTTTTTAACAATAATATCAGCAAAACTGTGATCAATTCATATCTGTCATCTCCCAGGCTTAAGAAGATCGATAGTCTGATACTTGCCTGTACCCACTATCCCCTGATAAAGCCCGAAATATCTTCATTTTATGGGGGCAAGGTTGATATTATTAACACTGCAGAAATAGTTGCCGAATATCTTAAGGAGCGTATTACTAAACTGAACTTATTGAATGAAGGCCCCGCAAAGAGGCATCAGTTTTTTGTATCTGATTATACCCCATCTTTCGCAAAGAGTACCCGTTTGTTCTTTGGTGAGAAGATCCACCTTTCCTATAAACCGATTTGGGATTAAATTTAATTCTTTATAATACATAGATTTAGTCAGCATTTCTAAGCATAATACTTAAGTTTGCGTACATAAGCCCGGTAAATTGAGTTTCTATCTGACATATGTATTGGTTGCTACCGCATTATTTGCCTTTGCAGCACTTTTCACTCTTTTTGCACTCTATTCCGAGCGGAAAATCTCGGCATTTATTCAGGACCGTGTCGGACCGATGGAAGTCGGTAAATACGGTTCCCTGCAGGCATTTGCAGACATCATAAAAATGCTTCAAAAGGAATTCATTATTCCAACTGCCGCCGATAAAGTGCTGTTTATACTGGCTCCTCTTGTTATTTTCGTTTCTGTTTATTTGGGTTTTGCCGCATTGCCATGGGCACCCGGACTTGTCCCGGCTTCTCTTAACCTTGGACTTTTCTACATTTTTGCAATACTCTCGATCGAAACACTCGGAATTTTAATGGCAGGATGGGGCTCAAATAATAAATATGCCCTCCTGGGTTCGATGCGATCGGTCGCCCAGATGATTTCCTATGAGATTCCTGCAGGTGTTTCCCTTATTTCCGTTGTCATGATCTCACAAACCTTAAATCTGCAGGAAATAAGCATAAAGCAGGGTATTCTGACAACAGAAAGTGTCTACTTTCTTGGTATCTGGGATGTTAAGGCCCTGGGAGGCTTTCTGGCCTGGAATATTTTTCAGGCACCGCATCTGATCCTGGCTTATATCATTTACTTTATTGCTTCACTGGCCGAATGTAACCGTGCACCATTCGACATTCCGGAAGCAGAATCAGAACTGGTTGGAGGTTTTCATGTTGAATATTCAGGATTGAGGTTTGCATTTATATTCCTGGCAGAATATTCAATGATGTTTCTCGTTGGAATGATCGGTGTAGTTCTCTTCCTGGGTGGCTGGAATAGCCCATTACCCAATATAGGTTCTGCGCATCTGGCTGAATGGACAAGCGGAACAGGCTGGGGAATATTTTGGATACTGACCAAGGCACTGCTTGTGGTCGCTGTTCAGATATGGATCAGATGGACGCTGCCAAGATTACGTGTTGATCAGCTTATGAGTCTTTGCTGGAAGATTTTAACACCACTGGCATTTTTATGTATGCTCATTTCCGGAATATGGCGGCTCAGTGTGATGTAATAATGAGGTAAATTTATATCGCTTAATAATTAAAAAAATAGCCAGGGTTAATCTCTGTTCAAAAATGACAACAAAGGTATTACATGTTTTCAGAACCGTAATAAAAGGATTAAGCCTTACTATTGGCCATTTCTTTGCTGCAAGAGAAAGCAGGAAGGTTATGCCGATCACTGACAAGAATTATTTTTTACAAAAAGGCGGTACAACTACGATTCAATACCCTCATCAAAAACTTCCTGTGCCTGACATTGGACGTTATCAGCTGGATGTGGAAATGGACGACTGTATTGTATGTGATCTTTGTGCGAAAATCTGCCCTGTTGATTGTATCGAAATTGAAAGTATTAAATCGACTGAGGCGATTGGAAAGACATCTGACGGGACAACTAAGCGCCTGTATGCGGCAAAGTTTGATATCGATATGGCAAAATGTATGTACTGTGGTTTATGTACAGTAGTTTGTCCGACTGAGTGCATCATTATGACTGATGCTTATGACCGTAGTATGCCGCATTTGGTTGATATGACCTATAGATTTTCAGATATGACGGCTGAAGAAGCCAGTCAGAAGCGCCTGGCTTTAGAGAAGCAAAATGCTGAACGGATGGCTGCAAAGCAGGCAGCTTTTCAGCAAAATACACAAAATTCAATATGAATCAGGAGCAGATTATTTTTTATTTTTTTGCGGCTATGGTATTAGCCTCAGCACTTTGTGTGGTTGTTATGCAGAATCTTGTCAGAAGTATTTTTCTGTTTTTTGTGACTCTGTTCTCATTGGCAGCGCTTTACATATTCGCTCTTGCCGATTTTATTGCATTAACACAGGTGGTCATTTATGCCGGAGGTGTACTTGTATTAATGTTATTTGCCTTTATGCTTTCAAACAGGGAACTGCTCAACAGCTTGAATCCGGTCTCTCAGATGTTTAAAATAAATCATCTTGCGGGAATCCTTATTTGTTTGACATTTCTTTTCATACTCACCACTATTGTGTTTCAAACTGATCTTATCCACTTGTCCTGGATAAAGGAAAGTGAACCAATAAAAATTAACGATAACACCATTCACCAGATTGGAATACGAACCATGACCCGTTATTTGCTTCCTTTCGAAGTGCTTTCGGTGTTTCTGATGATGGCATTGGTCGGAGCCGCACATCTGGCCAGAAAGGGGAATAAAGTATGATCCCTCTTTCGCATTTTTTGCTGATCAGTTCATGCCTTTTCTGCATAGGCCTGTATGCGGTGTTAATCAAAAGGAATGCTATTCAGGTGTTAATTGGTATTGAATTTATGATCAATGCCGCTGTTTTGAACTTTGTGGCCTTTGGAAGGCATGATAAAATATCGGGAGGCGGACAAATGTTTGCCTTATTTGCCATTGTTCTTGCAGCGGCCGGAGTTGCAGTTGCATTAGCTATAATCCTGAATGTTTACAAACATTTTAAGAATATAGACCCGGTTAAAATTGATACACTTAAAGATTGATGGAAGAATTAAATGTTTTAGACAGAAGGATTTTGATTGCATTTTTGGCCGCAATATTTCCCTTGCTGTCTTTTATGTTTATTATGGCCTCAAAAAAGAGAAGAGGGGCCAACCTTTCCCTTTTCAATATTTCCCTCTCTTTTACGGGTTCATTATATCTGTTTTTTCAGATATGGAATGCTGTACCCGTTCATGGGAAGGTGTATTGGTTTTTGATTGGCAAAGTTCAGTTCAATGCAGGAATCTTATTGAATAACCTTTCAGTACTGATGATGATTTTGGTTTCCGGTATTTCTGTACTGGTTCATATCTACTCCCGCACGTATATGAAGGATGACCCCAATATTCACAGGTATTGGGCATATCTGGGCTTATTTTGTTTTTCCATGCTGGGTCTGGTTATCTCAGACAGCTTGTTCCTGATCTACTTATTCTGGGAGCTGGTTGGATTTTCATCATACCTGCTCATCGGTTTCTGGTTTACCAAAGCCGCAGCATCCCGGGCTTCCAAGAAGGCTTTTATAGTGAATAGAATAGGTGATCTGGGGTTTCTTACAGGAATAATGATCCTGTATTTTCAATTTCAAACACTTGATCTGGTTGAACTTTTTGGAGAAGGAGGACTGATAGGTTCAGCACTGGTTAACAATGATCTCTGGATCAGTGGTTCAAGGCAGATGCCCCTGCTCTGGCTGAGTATTGCCGGCTTTGCTTTTTTTCTGGGTGCCATTGCTAAATCTGCCCAGTTTCCATTGCATACCTGGCTGCCTGATGCAATGGAGGGACCAACCTCTATTTCTTCACTGATACATGCTGCCACAATGGTTGCCGCAGGAGTATTCTTAATCGCCCGCATTTATCCTGTTTTTGATCCTTTGGTTTTGAATACGATGGTTTGCGTTGGTGCTTTTACAGCATTTATGGCAGCTACTATTGCTTTAACTCAAAATGATATTAAACGTATTCTGGCTTATTCCACCATATCCCAGTTAGGATTTATGGTCATGGCTCTGGGAGTTGGGGCTTATTCTGAAAGTATTTTTCATTTAACAACTCACGCTTTTTTCAAGTGTTTATTGTTCCTTACGGCCGGTGCAGTGATTCATCAGCTGCATCATTCCAATGAAAGCACCGGTTCAAATTTTGATCATCAGGATATACGTTTAATGGGCGGATTAAGAAACAGGATGCCCTTTGCATTCATAAGTATGTGTTTTGCATCTGCAGCCCTTATTGGTTTGCCTCTTAGCTCAGGTTATTTATCAAAAGATGCTATTCTCATCACTGCTTTTGAATGGGCCGGTACCCGGAATAGCATCTTTAAGATGATTCCCTACTTTATGATCCTGACCACCTGGTTAACAGCTTTCTATATCTCAAGACTGGTCTTTAAGGTTTTCTTTGGCAGGGCCAAAGAAATAAGCCGTAAATCAATCCGAAAAATCACTGATGCACCAGTTCAAATGACCTATGTTTTGCTGCTGCTGGCCTTTTTCTGCTCTTTTGTCTTGTTCTCATTGAATCCATTATCCTTTGAAAACGCATGGTTATGGAATGGTTTCCCTGCTGCCGGGACTCCGAGAAATGATCTGTTTCACTGGATTATTCCTCTTACTGTTAATACAGGCAGCATTCTGCTGATTTATGTTGCTTTTATCATGTATGTAAAAACAGGGGGATGGGTGTTCTCTGAAAGTAATTTTCTGGCACGTCTGTCCAGGCGGGAATGGTATTTCAATGAAATTTATAGATTTATGTTTACAAGGCCGGTTGAAAATCTGTCTGTAATATGTTATAGATTTGACCGTATTGTAATTGATGGTCTGGTCAATAATCTGGCAATTCTGGTCAGGAAAATATCAGTCTTAATTGATTGGTTTGACAGAGAGATCATCGATGGCCTGGTCAATGCTGTCGGATCATTATCCCGGCAAATAGGCCGGTTTTTCAGGAATTTTCAAACGGGCAGATTGCAGCATTATTTAATAACCATGTTATTTGTGGTGCTCTCATTTTTTATTCTAACGTATTTTATATGAGTTTAATCCTATCATTCATCTCCGCAATGCGGGTCTCGGGAGGGGAAATATGAATTTGCTTTCTATACTTATCTTTTTGCCAATTGTGACGGCGCTTATAATTTTGATCCTGCCTGTCCGTTTTCAGCAGCAGTTCAAATACATGGCGCTTGGGGTTAGTTTGATACAGTTTGCCCTGAGTTTTTACATATATTCAGCTTTCAATAATTCGGCAGCGGGGATAAACAAAGAAGAGCAATTTCAATTTGTAGAAAAATTGTCCTGGATTCGTCTTGATCTTGGGAGCATAGGTAAACTGGAGATCGATTATTTTCTGGGTATTGATGGACTTTCTATGCCTTTTCTTCTGCTTAGCGCCCTGGTGATGTTTGTTGCTACCTTATCATCATGGGAAATAAAAACTAATCTTAAGGCTTATTTTGCTTTGTTTTTATTGTTAGATACTGCTGTAATTGGCGTTTTTTGTGCCCTTGATTTTTTCCTTTTTTACATTTTCTACGAACTGATGCTTCTGCCGCTTTATTTCCTGATCGGGATGTGGGGCGGAGTAAGAAGGGAGTATGCGGCTATCAAGTTCTTTCTATATACACTTTTCGGTTCGGTCTTTATGCTGCTGGTAATTATCGGACTTTACTTTTCTGTTATGAACCCTGTTACCGGGAATCATACTTTCAATATGATTATGATGATGGATCCTGCCAATTATGCGGCTGGGTCAATATTTTCTGCAGCTGCCGGACAAAGTATTCTGGGAATGTCTGCAAGATTGCTGGCTTTCATCATCCTTTTTGTTGCTTTTGCAATAAAGGTTCCTATAGTTCCGCTTCATACCTGGTTACCCGATGCACACGTAGAAGCACCAACACCTGTTTCCATCATTCTTGCAGGCTTACTTTTGAAAGTAGGAGGGTATGGCATTCTCCGGGTTTGCTACAGCATCTTTCCCGATTCAGCTATTCAGTCGGCCTGGTGGCTTGGACTGATCGGAGTGATATCTATCCTTTATGGAGCTCTGAATGCCCTTGCTCAGACGGATCTGAAGCGATTGATCGCCTATTCCTCCGTATCTCATATGGGTTTTGTTCTTTTGGGCATCGCTTCAGCTACTACCGAGGGTGTAAGCGGTGCAATGCTTCAGATGATCAGTCACGGAGGCTTATCTGCTATGCTGTTCTTTTTGGTTGGTATGATCTACAGTCGTGTGCACGATCGGGAAATAGCCAATTTCAGAGGACTGGCCGAACTCATGCCGCAGTTTACAGCTTTTGTAATGATTGCTTTTTTCGCTTCCCTGGGCTTACCGGGTTTTTCGGCATTTATGGCTGAAGCATTCAGTCTGATTGGAGCATTTACTTCAGAAAGCGTAAATGGCCTGTTACCAAGATGGATGGCAATAGGCGCTTCAACTGGAATACTGCTTAGTGCAGCATATTTTCTGTGGACCTTACAGCGAATGTTTTTTGGCCGGACCCGCCTAAAAGGGGGAGATGAGTGGATGAACAAGCTAAGTGATGTCAATACCCGCGAGAAATTTGCTTTGGTTCCTTTGGCAGTGCTCGCATTGCTGCTGGGAATTTTTCCATCCTTGCTTTTTGATAAAATGAATGCATCTGTTCTCGCATTTGTTCAGTTTATTGCCGGCTGATGAATGATTTTATTCCATATCTGTCACCATCGATCAGGGATTCGATAGCAGGTTTATCTTTTATTCATTCTGAGATGAGCCTGGTTTTGGGTTTTCTTTTAGTGATTCTGGCTGACCTCTTTTTTGGTAAAAAATACCCTCAGCTAAGTTTTGTACTCACACTTTCTACCTTATTGCTGGTCGCTTTTCAAAGCTTCGGATTACTTCATATTTCCAGCACATCACTTTTCGGAGGGATGATCATTATAGATCACCTGTCTTTACTTTTTAAATTGCTTTTCTGCCTGTCCAGTATATTATTTCTGCTATTCATCCGCTTTAACCAATCTTTTCAGGATCATCATAAGGGAGTTGGTGATCTTTACGCCATACTTCTGGCCGTACATCTCGGGCTTAATCTATTGGCCATGTCTGCCAACCTGCTCATGGTTTATCTGTCGCTTGAAATGGTTTCGCTGGGGTCTTATTTGATGGTAGGTTATCTTTCAGGCAACCAGAGGCAGACTGAGGCTGCGATGAAGTATGCTTTGTTCGGCGCGGCTTGTTCAGCCATGATGCTTTATGGTACTTCATTGCTTTATGGATTTACTGGCACACTTTATTTGAATGATCCGGCATTTATAGCCGGATTAAGTAATATTCCTCCTTTGGCAGGAGGTGTAGCTTTGATCATGTTCCTGATCGGAATTGCATTTAAACTCTCTGTCGTTCCCCTTCATTTCTGGTCGCCGGATGTGTATGAGGGTGCACCAACACCGGTTACAGCTTTTTTATCTACAGCACCAAAAATTGCAGGTTTTGCCATTTTAATTAAGTTTATGGCTGTGTTCTATGATGAAGACAGAAATGATCTGAATCCTGCAATAATTGATTTTAATTTTATTCTGGCATCTCTGGCAATTGTTAGTATGCTGCTGGGAAATTTTGTGGCCATCTGGCAAAATAGTATCAAGCGCATGCTGGCTTACTCATCTATCGGCCATACCGGATTTATGCTGATGACACTCTTTGTATTTTCGGAAAGCGGATTTAAAGCACTTATTTTCTATATGACCGTTTATGTCATTATGAATATGGCTGCATTTTTGATTACGGATGAAATTGAGGAACAAACCGGTAAGCAAAATGCGGATGAACTCAAAGGTTTAGGTAAACATAATAGCCTGCTGATGATTAGTCTTTTGATTGTGCTGGTTTCACTTACTGGTTTACCTCCTACCGTTGGATTTACTTCTAAATTCCTGGTGTTCTCTTCTGCCCTTGAGGCCTATAATTTATCAGGCTCCCGGATCGTTCTCATCACAATCATCGTAGCTGCCATAAGTACTGTAGTCTCCCTGTTTTATTATTTTAAAATCCCATTGAATGCTTTTATAAGAGAATCAAAGCATCCCGAAATTATCATAAGTAAATCTCCTAAAATCTATCTGGCTGTGATACTTGCATTTTTACTTCTCCTGCTGATTGTTTTCCCGGCACTTATTGAACAATTCATTTAATTCGGGTACTTTGTCTGAAAATATGATGTTCGACGGACGATTTTCGGTATGATTTCATTGGCTTCTTAGGGATTAAATATCTACTTTTGTAATCTCAGAACTATTTATGAGTGATCAGATCAAACATGAGTGCGGAATAGCACTTATCCGCCTTTTAAAACCCTTATCTTATTATCAGCAAAAATATGGAACAGCACTGTACGGGCTGAACAAACTTTATTTGCTGATGGAGAAACAGCATAACAGCGGACAGGATGGTGCCGGTATCGCCACCATTAAACTGGATGTGCAGCCGGGTAAGCGTTATATCAGCCGTCATCGTGCAATGGGGGCAAATGCAGTTGCTGAGATCTTTGAATATGTACAGAAAAAATTTGCGGATGTACATGCTGAATCGCCTGAACTTCTGCAGGATACAGAATGGCTGAAAGAGAATGTAAGCTTTACTGGTGAGGTATTGATGGGGCATTTGCGCTATGGTACTCATGGAAAGAACAGTATTGAGAGCTGTCATCCCTTTTTACGTCAAAATAACTGGATGACTAGAAATCTGGTTGTTAGCGGTAATTTCAACATGACCAATGTCGATGAATTGCTCGAACAACTATTTGAACTTGGGCAGCATCCAAAAGAAAGAACAGATACAGTTACCGTACTGGAGAAGATCGGGCACTTTTTAGATACCGAAAACCAGGAGTTGTTTGATAAATATAAAACAGAAGGATTCTCAAATGAGCAGATCAGTCATCAGATTGCTGATCACATAGACGTAGCTTCAATCCTGCGCCGTTCTGCCAAGACCTGGGATGGCGGATATACCATCAGTGGTATTCTTGGCCACGGAGATGCTTTTGTGATGCGTGATCCGGTTGGTATCAGGCCGGCATTTTATTATCATGATGATGAAATTGTGATCGTCACTTCTGAGCGTCCGGCCATTCAGACTGCATTCAACGTGCCGCTTGAGTCAGTTAAAGAGATCAAACCAGGGCATGCTCTGATCATTAAAAAGAATGGTAAGGTAAGCGAAGAGCAGTTCCGTGAGCCTGAAGTGCAAAAATCATGTTCCTTTGAACGCATCTATTTTTCAAGAGGCAGTGACGCTGCCATATATCGGGAAAGAAAACAGCTCGGACTATTCCTTTTTCCGCAAATATTCAATGAGGTTAATTATGACCTTAAAAACACGGTTTTTTCATACATACCCAATACTGCAGAGGTCGCATTCTACGGAATGGTTGAGGGCGTGCACAAATACCTTAGGAATTACCAGAAAGATATTCTTTTAAAGCGAAAGGATAAGATTTCTGATGAAGAACTTGAGGAGGTTCTGAATATGTCGGCCAGGATCGAAAAAATTGCGATCAAAGACGTAAAACTCCGCACTTTTATTACTCAGGATGCCGACAGGCAGGATATGGTTGCCCATGTTTATGATACCACTTACGGATTGATAAACAAGGGTACTGATAATTTGGTTGTCCTGGATGATTCGATTGTTAGGGGTACTACCCTGAAACAGAGCATTCTCAAAATTCTGGACCGTTTAGGGCCTAAACGGATCATCGTAGTTTCTTCTGCACCTCAGATCAGATATCCTGACTGTTATGGTATTGATATGTCAAGAATGGGTGAATTCGTGGCTTTTGAGGCTGCAATATCCCTTCTTAGAGAAACAAACAGGGAATATATAATTAACACGGTTTATCAGAATTGTATTGAATCAGAGAAACTGGGAAATAAGCAGGTTAAAAATTACGTGCAGGAAATTTACGGTCCGTTCACTGATCAGGAAATTTCTGACAGGATTGCTCTGATCATAACACCAAAGGATATCAAAACTGAGGTTAAGGTGATCTATCAAACGCTCGACAATCTTCACAAAGCAATTCCCTCCCATCTTGGCGACTGGTATTTCTCAGGAAATTATCCGACACCAGGGGGTAATAAAGTGGTCAATAAGGCTTTTATGAACTGGATGGAAGGTAAGAACCAGCGGGCCTACTAAAGGAGGATTATAAGTTGTGCGTTATGGGTTGTGGGTTGTGAGTTGTCAACTTGTTTGGGCAACATTCTTTGTTTCAAATTAAATTAAGCGGCTATACGGTACACTTCTGTATTTATCTAATGATAGATTAACTAAACCGGAATTTCGTCTCAATACTAACTACTCAATACTAAATCAAACAAGTGAATGTCCCGTCATCAGATTGAAGATCAGGCGGGCGGCAAAGATTAGAATGAGGATCCCTGCAATACGGTTTAGCAGTGCTATGTTCTTTTCTTTAATCCGATATCTCAGCTTATTGGCATAATACGCCTTCAGAACATCGAGACTAAATTGTGTGATCAGAATTGAGCCAAAGAAGGGAATAACGGCAGATGATTTAATTTCCCCTGAAATAGAAATAACTCCGCTGGTTACACTCAGCCAGTAAAGCAGAATAGCGGGATTGAAAATGCACATCAGAAAGCCTTTGATGAAATAGCCCGTATTATGTCTGGTTGAGCTTGTCTGCTCATAATTTACCTTAACTTTCTTAAACAGATAATAGAGCCCTATTACGAATAGAATAATGCTCCCAGCGATCCCTATCTGTAAACGATATGTATTTTCCAATGCGATAAAGGAAGTACCATAAAGACTTAAACCGACATAAAAAATATCACTTACAACAACACCTCCTGCAAGTGAGACACCAGCGGCGAAACCTTTTTCAATACTGGTCTTTATTAAAGCAAAAAATACAGGTCCGGTTAGAAAAGAAAGTACAAATCCCAATCCTATTCCAGAAACGATTGATTCTATCATTCCGAATGATTATTCCTATTAGCAGGACTTTGCAAATTAACCTAAAAACAAAGAATTTTTTAACAAGAATGATAAAAACATTAAAAACTTAGAGATATGAGAAATTTAATTTATGTTAGATAATTATTTAACAATAGAAACCTGATATGGATAACAATTCACAAAAAAATTATTCCTCTGCATTATACACACTGATCACAGTGTTTTTCTTTTGGGGCTTTCTTGCAGCAAGTAATGGGATCTTTATTCCTTTTTGTAAGGCACACTTTGATCTCACACAGTTTGAGTCACAATTGATCGATTTTACCTTTTATGGAGGATATTTTATTGGATCCTTAATCCTGTTCTATGCGTCTAAGATCATTAAAGTAGATATTTTGAATTACCTCGGATATAAGAACAGCATTGCTATCGGGTTGGTTGTATCAGCTGCCGGAGCATTATTGATGATTCCTGCAGTAGGTTCAGGTTCTTTTGCTTTTATCCTGGCAGCTTTCTTTGTTGTTGCAATAGGTTTTTCACTTCAGCAAACTGCAGCGAACCCTTTTGTTGTTGCTCTTGGAAGTCCGGTAACGGGTGCCAATCGTTTGAATCTTGCCGGAGGTGTAAATAATCTCGGTGGGATTTTAGGTCCGATTGCCGTTAGTATTATTCTTTTTGGTACGGCTACAGGTGCAGCACCCAAGGAAGTTCAAATTGATTCAATCAACACGCTGTATTATATCCTTGCAGGTTTGTTTTTAGCTGTGGCGCTTTATTTCTGGATGGCCAAATTACCTAAGGTAACCAGCGATGAGAAGGTTGAGGCGAGTGGTAAGACCAATATGCCTTTGTTCGTTATTTTTGTTGCCTTTTTATTGATCCTGGCTGCAAACCCAATTGCAGCGGCAACTGGGCTGGCCATGAATATATTCGTATATCTGTCCCTGTTCATTATGATTGTGACCCTTCTGGTGGCACTTAGATCTGCCGGAAAAGACCGGACTGGCTGGGGAGCAATGGGATATCCGCAACTTATTCTGGGTATGATTGCTATTTTTACCTATGTAGGGGTGGAGGTAACCATTCAAAGTAACATGGGAGCCTTATTGGCACTTCCTGAATTTGGCGGCCTCACAGGCTCTGAAATTGCTCCGTTCATTTCATTGTACTGGGGAAGTATGATGATCGGCCGATGGGCAGGTGCTGTGAGTATCTTTAAATTGGATAAGCGTACAAAAACTGTACTGACTATCATTGTTCCCTTCATTGCCTTTGCAGTTATCCTGTTTGCTAATCATTTAAACGGCGCTTCTGTTGAGCAGTTCTTTATTTATGGGGTATGTATTGTGATTCTGATCGCAGGATTTTTCTACAG
>JBAZCD010000033.1:3025-12558 GCA_041671205.1 Pedobacter sp. | reverse complement strand
TGGTTTAAAATTTTAATCTTAGTTTTTTCAACAAGCAGCGTTTTTGGCTGGAAAATATGGGAAGGTGTTCCAATTATTGCATGTGCCCTAATTGCAGTCTTTCAAATTTTTAACCTTATAGAAAATCAAATTATAATAAGTGATAAAGTAATTGAAAAGACAAGTGAACTTCGTAACAAATATGTTTTATATTTCAACAAGCTTGAAAAACTCTGGTCTGATTTCGATGCAGAACGATTTGACGAAAAAGAAGCTACTGAACAATTTTATATTCTTAGGAAAGAAGGTGCTGACATAGAAGCGCTTGACAATGAACTTGATGTTCGAACTATTAAAAAACTGTGTGGCAAAGCTGATCTAGAATCAAGAAACTATATTTCACAATATCATTCTTAATAATTGAAATTATGACTAAAGAAACACCAAAACCAAAACCGACGACGAAAGGGACAATTTCGACTCATCAAGTAGCAGGAGACAAGGTTAAAGGACATGTTCCAAGAATGCAAAACCCTCCACCTCCTCCTCCAAAGAAGAACAAATAGCCTACTTGCAAAAGCCGGGCTTATTGGCCACATTTCGCCGGGAAGCTTACAATTTACATATACAGCTAAATAACAAATATTTAACTCAGTTGAATGTCAATAGTGTTACTGATATGGCTGACAAAAAATTATTAACACCAGAAGAAATTAAACGAATAACTGAAGAAGCAACAAAGCCACACTTTAGAGACCCAAGGCTTTTGATTTTTGCAAAAACAAGAACTGATGTATTAAGGGTTTCACCTATAAATGAGCTTATATTCATTGAAGGGGATGATAATACAGGTTTTAAACATATTAATCAAAGGCATAGTAAGTATCACGAAAGACCCAATTGGAGAAAAGCAAAAACAGAAGACAAGGCTAATTATTGGCAGCTTCAGAAGCATAGTTTATTCTCAACCTCAGTGATACCATATTTTGATTATCCAAAGATTGCCGATTCTATATACAAAAAAGAGAATCTAAACATTGAGGAAAATACAAATCCCGAGAATTATGATCTCTATTGTGGAAATTACAAATCACAAAAAGATGGTACAATTCCATTTAAACTCTTGCTATATAAAGGGACGAAAATCGTTCATAACTTATATCCTAATTCAAATCAATTCACACCTAACAGAGTTTTGAACTATAAGAAGGGAGTTCTTGGTGCTACTTATAATGTTAAAATGTGTCAAGCCACAATACGAATACCTTACTATGATCGTAAGAAATTAATAAAGTATAAGATTGTATTTCTTCAAGATTACTTCCAGAAGAAAGAAAAAGTTCTTATTGAGAGACTTAATTATGACAACAAGACTTCTGATATATTCTTTATAACAGAAAGAGATTTACCCTATAAAGAATTTGATCAACTTATTTTAGCACGAATGGACTTTGTTGAATTACCTGGCCTTGAAAATATCATTTTATCAATAGAAAAAATGCCATAGATTAACCTCCACTGACTTATTCAATTACACCAGAACAAAATAATAAGTTCTATTTAACGACCGTATAATAAAACTTTCTAAAATCATAAAAAAATAGAATAATAAAGTTCGATTAACGCATTTTATTAATCTAAGTTCTATTTATCTTTGTTTCGACATATAATAGAACTATTATGATTTTTGGCTACGCAAGAGTTTCAACCAAGGAACAGAATCTGAATCTACAGACCGATGCGCTTAAAAAGGCCGGTTGTGAAAAGATCTTCCAGGAGAAAGTTTCCGGGAGATCTCCCAACAGGCCAGAGCTTGTAAAACTGCTGGAACAGATTCGACCCGGTGACACTTTAATAGCTTTTAGCGTGGACCGCCTGGGGAGAACCACCAGAGAGCTGATAATCCTTTTAAATGATTTTAAGGAAAAGGGGATCGCATTTAAAAGTTTGACTGAGGGGATATTTGACACATCAAGCCCGATGGGGGAAGCAATATTTCAAATTATTGCCATCCTGAAGGCAATGGAAGTAAGTGTTCTCCGGGAGAGAACGATAAAAGGACTTGAAGCAGCCAGGGCCAGAGGATTAAATGGAGGAAGGCCGGAAGGATCTTACAACAAGAAGAAAGCTTCTGCAGTCGTTACGCTCTATAAACAAAAAAACTCAATTAATTTTATCGAGGAAACGCAGAATATAAGCCGTTCAACGATTTATCGGTATCTTAGAAAAGAGGGTGTAGACGTTAACGGTTTTACAAAAAGGAAGAAATAACAGACAAATGAAAGATAATTTAATGACGGCAGTATTGATGAAGGACCTGGCCGGCCGGTCTCGGATCAGCAGCTGCCGGCAGTACTTTATGACGGCACATATCGCCTCGAGAAGCGGATCCGGAAGATCTCCAGGAGAACTTTTTGACGGCATTTATTAGCTGCAGCTGCAGAGCTGGAAGATCCTCGATACTAAATTATGACGGCAATGGAAGATAGAAAAAAATTTACATATCGCTATGACGATGAGACTGAAAAGCTACTCACGGAAGGATTGAAAAAATTCAATCTCTCTTTATTGAATAAGCTTATTGATAAACTTATTGTTGATGCCCTGGTCCGGTTCCCTCAGGATCAAAAAGAAATGAAACAGGAAATAAAGGCCCTTCAGGAGAATTTTAAAAATTGCCAAGAAGAAAAAGAACAAACCGAGATCCATTTAACCAGGTTAAAGGCAGCTCTGAAAAGAGACATTGAAAATAGAGAGACAATAATTAAATTAATCCAGGAGCCATGAAAAATTCCAAACTTTCAAAAAAGAATTCTGGTTTACCCGCTGAAGAAGCAGAGCAGAAAAAAAAAGTAATACAAAAAAACCGAAACCGTACCCGGTTCCGGAGGAAGATAGTTTTATCCCGCCTGATGATGATTCAGCAGAGGTAAAGTATAACACTAAGAAAAATAAGCATAACCCATAATTTTATTACCTTAGCACAAAAGAGGTGGCATATCCCGGGTCGCTCGACCACGGTTGTATTGCAGACATTGACTTTCACATCAGCCACCTCTTTTTTATCTCCAAGAAAAAATCATTTCTCTAGCCATTCAGCTTATGCCAGGCCGGAATATATTAATATTAAAATAGTTTTATTTAAATATATTTATATAGTTTTGTGTAATAGTATATAAATATAAAACTATGATTATAGGAATAGTTTCTTTAAAAGGGGGCGCTGGCAAGTCCACCACAGCAATTAATCTGGCCGTCGCCTACGCAACAAAAGGCTATAAAGTAACCATCATTGACACTGATGCAAATGGCACCTGTATTCACTGGTCAGGGTTAAGGTCCGAAAATATGCCTAATGTTATGTGCGTTGCTCTTCAAACAACAGAATCTCTGAGAAAAAACATTAAAGCTCTTTATGAGGGCTGTGATATTGCCATTATTGATGGTACCCCGGCAATAGATGAAAAGACCAGTACAATAATAATGTTGTCAACATTATTTATCGTTCCGGTTCTTCCATCTCCCCCTGACGTATGGGCAACAAAAATCTTTATTGAAAAATATGAGCAAGTAAAGGCACTGAAAGAGGATATAAAAGGATACTTCCTGGTGAATAGGGTGGATGAAAGGAAAATGTTGGCAAAACAAATTGACGAAGTATTAAATGACTTTGGGTTACCGGTACTAAAAGCACGGCTGCATGATTATACCGCATATGAAAATACTTTACTTAACGGATTAGGAGTGCTTGAAGGCTCTAATCTTAAAGCAAAGAATGATGTAATACAACTAACTAAAGAAATTAATAAAATACTAAGTTTATGAAACCCAATAAACCATCGTTAAAAGGAAGCCTAAGCAACGAGCTTGGAACGAAAAAAACAATAGAGAAACAGTCTATTGACATTCCTGTTATAATGGATAGCGTAACAGAACTACATAAAAAACCAGACTCATCTCTAGAAATTGAGACCAAGGGAGTACTTGTAAAACTTGATAAAGAATTACATAAAAAGATTAAAAGCTATTGTGTAGAAAAAGAAATAGTCCTGCAGGAATATTTTAGTGATGCAATATATCATAAAGCTAAGACAGATAAGATAATATAAAAATAGATTTATATTAATATATATTAATATAAATCTATTTTTGGTCTGAGAACTAGGGCTACTTCTTTATATTGAAATCTTCCCGTAGTATCTTGATTGTTGTATTGACAACATGCTTTTTGGTCATTTCCTTAGCCTCACACCCCTGGGCAATCCTTTCAAACTTCCTCCAGGCCTCCATGATCGTTCCTTGGTTAAGTAGTGTGTCTGCAATAACCTTTGCCTTATCATCTACCTGGGAGGGGAAAGAGACAGTCAGGAATCCCCAAACCTTATTATACACCCCTTTATCAGCTGCCGTGTCCTTATTATGGTTACTATAAACCTTGAAGGCCATCTGATTAAAGGAACGACTATCTTTTTTTGTCAGAGAATAATCAAACCACACATCGGCATCTGATCTAAGTTCTTCCCTAGCCGGGTCCAGGACTCTTTGTCTTAATGCAGTAATATCTGAGTATTGCTTTTCTAACATAAACATAGCCCTGAACTTTGCAACCGACATAGCAAAACCGCCAGTATCCTTATATTCACAACATAGGTCGTATAGACGTTTAGCGTACTTTGATTTAAGGCCTAGTGCTATATAGTGGTTATACAGAGTAAACCCACTGGCAGTATTAAGCATAAACTTCAGGGCATTATACGGGACCCATAACTCCACTGTGCTTGTTCCATATTTATGATGGAACCAGTGAATAAGAGGAGTCCCAAGTAAATGACGATCCTTCCCATCGGTGGTGTATTCAAACTTCACAACTTGTTTAGCCATATTTTCTATGGCATCCAGTACCTCTCTGTGGTGCCTTGTACCTGCAAGTTCCTTTATGGAAATAACAACCTTAAACTCCTCAAAGAGGTTTTTCTCAATATCGCCCTCTTTCTGATACTTTTGTAACTCTCTATTTATAAGATACATTACATCTTTTTCAAGAGCTGTAAAGTCATATCTGGCATTAGTTACCTTGTTTGTCTGTCTTAGTATCAGTTTATTTTCCATACACAAATATAGTATTTTCCAACAAATACAACAGATGTTGTTGGAATTTAAAGAGGCCTTCGCATTTTTGTTGGAATTGCTTCGCATTTTTGTTGGAATTGCTTCGCATTTTTGTTAGTTTTCGTTCTTTGACCTTCGCATTTTTGTTGGAATTGAGTGTCGCAAACACATTGTTTTTCGGGCTTCTCCGCTTGTCTATAATAGAATATTCCTATAATCTTCTTATAATTAAGAATAATAAGGCAGTTAATATGTTGAAAACCCTCATAATGCATGACGGAAAGAGGGAAAGAAAAAAGAAACCATTTCCTTTCCCCGGGCTTCGCATTTTTGTTGGAATTCGTTTGTAACATACTGATTATAAAGTAAAAGAGGTATAGTTTTCTAAACCCTTCCACATTTTAAAAGCTGAACAATTCTTCACAAAAACTACATAAAAGTATTCTACAGCTGCAGGAACGGAAGAAGAGAAAAAGAAAGCAGAAAAACCCAAAAACGTTCCGGCGGCAATGTGTTTTTATAACTGCTTGATATATAGGTTTTTAAAAATTTTACTACTAACCTCTTGCCGGGGATCCACGGCAGGCGGTTTAATTAGTTGACGTCCATGTTAGGCAAAATGTTATTTATACCTTAATTTCTTTTTTAAGTAAGTATCTAAGTACTCTGTACTGTCTTTTTCGTTGAAAATATAGACATCCATGGTATTATTCTCTTTTATACTGCTTTGATTATATAACTCTTTATCAGCCAGGCCCTCTATTTTATAGTTGATTACAAGGCCATTTATTAGGAAATGATATATTAAACTTTTGTCCTTTTTAATGGGTAAAGGATTTGCGATCATTTTAGTCGGTACTCTGTTATTTTGCGTGAGAATAAACATTCCAACAGGATAGTCATTCGTGGAACCAGGATTGTTTTCAATTATCATTTTTCTAATACTTTCCTCGTGTTCTCCCAATGAAACTGAATTAAATATTTTATGCTTAGAGATAGACGCCCTCCAAATAATTGAAAGAAGGAACAGCTTGAATTTTGTATAATCAAGGTTTGTTACATGTAAGAATTTCTGATTCAATTGGTTAATATTTCCCTCGTATTTTGGATAGTAATCTGGTTTGCTTTTGCCACCCCAGATCACAATACTTGCATAGCTTTCTAGTTTCCCGAGAATTTTATTGTCGCAGTTTTCGCATAAAATATTTGAATCATAAAATCCATCTGGAAGCAACTTTCTCCTTTTAAACTCAATTAAATCAATTGGAGCAATAAAGTGTTTCTCATCGAATAATCCTTTATACATAAAATCAGGGATTATATGAGACCGTCTCAATAGCTTCTTCTTTTCGTTACATAATTTACAATTCATATCTCTTTTATACGATTACTGGGCATTCTGTCTAACGGTTCCGGGATTGGTGCCGTGCATCCCGATTATTCCCAGCTCCTTTGTACCCCTGAATTTTTCAGGGGTAAACAACAATATCCCGTGTGTCTCCCTTTAAAAAGTCAGTTTCATTTCAAAGTTTCAATCTGTCATTTTCAACAAAATATATTCAAATATACTGCTTTTAACTTTTATCCCCGGCGAGCTCCTCCGTTCCAAAAAAATAATGAGGCGAAAAACCAAACAGCAAGACACCACCCACAATTATAGACCCTCAAACTTCCCTATAAGCCCTTTCTGGGTGTGCTGGCTTGCCGAGTTATTTCCCGTCCTGACGTTGGGTTTTTTAAGGACCCACGTCAGGCCGAGAATAACTCTACTCACATGCCTTGCTGTTTTTTCGCCCCCGCCTTATGCTTTCATCTTTTTCCCTTTTGCTCCTTCCGGAGCGTTCCGGTCGTGCTACTCTTCGGAAGGCCGAAGGGTAGCTTTTGCCCGGAACGGAGTGGAGGGAAAAAGATAGCAAGCGGGAACCTCACTTCGTGAGATTCTGCTTGCCCTCTACGAGGGGGAAACAGGGCTAAAGCCCTGTTTAAGAAGAGAATAAAACATTTTTGTTTTATTCTAAAAATAACTATATTTGTTTAATGAATAACATTATTAAACATAATTATCAGATAATCAAGTTAAAATATAGTTATTATGGCAACTATCAACGTGGACGAAGCCACCAGAGAGGACTTAAAAACGTATTGCAAAAAGCAAGGAATCACCCAGGGCGATTTTGTAAAATATACCCTGGCATATTTTCGAAAATCCGGTATCAACCCGGCTGATCCACCGGAGAGCGTAAAAGAAGAAATTGCAAAAGTTGAAAAGAGAGTAAGCCAGCTCATAGGGTTTCAAAAGACCTTCGAGCGGGACAACTTACTTCCACTGCTCGAGGCGTTGACCAAAACAGAAGGAAAGATAGATCAGCATTTTTCAACCCTTCCCGAAATGCTTAGTAATACCCTTAAAGAAGTTACTGCCATGAGTAAGTTGACAGCTAACCTCGAGCAGGCGATTAACAGGACCTTGCGAAATCTATTCGACCAGTTTGGCCAAAAACAAGAGACCATAGTTAGGCAGTACAAGGATCTGACGGAAAAGGTTGATATTATCATGGAGCATGGAGCAGCTGTCGGGATAACAGGCAACAGCATTATTGACCGTCACAGGAAACAAAAAAAATAGATTAATCCATGTTTATTAAGTTTGATAAACCGAAAACAAATAGCAAGGGCAAGCTCGCCAGCTCAGGGAGCTCGTCAGCTTTCGTAAACTACCTGGGGAAAGAGGACGAAATACATATTGAACAGGGAGAACAACCTGAGCACTGGTTTAGTAATGGCCGGGATGAATGTCACCCTGCAGAGGTCCGGGCAGCTATCGACAGCGATCGCCAGGGCATTGGCAGGAATGAAGGCAAGTTTGCCACAGGAAGCATCAATCCTACTGAGGAGGAGTGGAAGGCCCTTGGAAATACCGAGGCACAGCGGCTGGAGAACTTTAAGTCATGGATACAGAAAGATTTTAACCAGGAGTTTGCGGACAACTTCAAGAAGCTTGACAAAGCGGGGAAAGAGGTAAAAATAGAACCCCAAAACGTAAAAATGTACTACAAGGTTGAATACGACCGCTATTATACCGGACGTGATGAGCAAGTAAGGAAAGGATTAAAAATACAGCATGAAGCCAAGGAGGGTTTTAACGTACATTGTCATTTTGTTGTAGGGCGTAAAACGGCAGATGGTAGAAACCGAATCAGTCCGACCACCAACAACCGCAAGGAGTTTGACAGAGATAGACTAACCCTGAGAACAGAGCAGAGCTTCGACCAGAAAACAGGCTACGACCGGCCGCTTAAAGAGTCCTACCAGTATATGAATACCATGAAGAACGGGACAGGATTGCAAAAATCGGAAATGTTGCAGAAAGCCGTAACAGAAGAGCTTCGCCAGGGTGTTCTGTCAAAAATCAACGGTCTGGACAAATTAATTGCTCCGGAGAAGATCCTCCTGGATGCGGTTAAATCAATCAAGCAAAAACTATCGAGGGACCTGAACCTTTAAATGCGTTAAAACAGTATTTATGATACAATTAATTATATTCATTTTAAATGCTGCAGGGAAGTTTCTTGGCAAGCTTATTAGCAATAGGGGGTGTCTTGTTTCTTTCATAGTTATATGTGTTGTGGTTTTTTTTATTCTCGGCAGCGGAGCCCAGGTACACAGACAGGAACTACAAAAAGCACATCCGGAACTTTTCAAAAATGACATACAGGATAATTCCTCTCCTGGTTCTGGACAACATATTGCCGTAATACTATTTTGGGGTTCTATTATCGTCTTGATTGCTCTGTCCTTCAGGAGTAAATTTAAAAAGAAAGACCTGGCGAAGGGCATCGGTAAGCCCCTCCCCTCGAAAATAAGCAAGGATTTAGCCACTCCATACACACTTAAGCTTCAAACACAAGATGTGGATCTCATGATAAAAAACCCCTTCCGGGGCATTCTCTGCATCGGCAGCGCAGGGAGCGGAAAGAGTGAATCTATTCTAAGACAGCTCATGAAATCGGCTATTGATAACGAATTTTGCGGCATTATCTACGACTTTAAATCTCCCACCCTTACCAATGAGTTAGAAGGCTTTTTAAGTCAAAAAACGTCAAGGTTTAAACACTACAATATAAACTTTAACGACCTGGAGCGATCTAACCGGGTGAACCCCTTAGACCCCCGCTATATAATTAATGCAAGTTATGCCAGGGAATTTTCAACCGCAATCATCAACAACCTGTTACCCGAGAGCCTTGAAAAGAAAGACTTTTGGGTTAGAAGCTGCACGGATGTTTTGGCTGCAATAATTTTCTACTTATCGAGGGAACTACCAGAGTACAGCACGCTACCCCATGCCGTGGCCCTTGTTTTGACAGATGAAAGAAAAATTATAAACCTGCTATCAAATAATCTTCAATGCTCTGGAATGGTAAAGAGTTTAGAAACAGCGTTAA
>JBAZCD010000033.1:0-3015 GCA_041671205.1 Pedobacter sp. | reverse complement strand
TGTTTTAAACACTCCGGAGATTTTCTATCCGCTAAGCGGGAACGATTTCTCATTAGAAGTCAATAACCCTGCTGATCCGATATGGCTAAGCCTGGGTAACTCTCCAATAATACCTGAAACTTATTCTCCTGTGTTAAGTCTGATTATTACAGTGGCCCTAAAGCAGATGAACCAGGCAGGTAAGCACCACAGCGCAGTTTTACTGGATGAAGCTCCAACGCTTTACATTCCTAAGCTTGAGATAATCCCGGCAACCGCACGCAGTAACAAAGTTAGTATATCATTCTTTGCGCAGGATTTTTCACAAATAGTGTCACAATACGGACAAAGAAACGCTGATGTAATAATCAGCCTTCTGAATAATCAGTTTTTTGGCAGGGTTAGCAGCCAAAAAACCGCAGAATATGTAAGTAAGCTATTTGGTAAAACGGATCAATACTTTGAGAGTCATTCGCAGTCACAAGGAAGATCAAGCACAATTACTACCAACAGCAAAAGCGAAGGAACGTCAAAGAATTTTTCAATTCAGGAACGTGAAAGGATTAAGCCACAGGATATACTGCAGTTCGATGTAGGTCATTTTTGCGGGATCCTTGTGGAAGGCAGTAACAAGGAGTTTAATACTCGTTTTAAAAACATTTCTTGTGAGCCGGTAAGCATGCCAGAGAGAAACTTTATATTTGATGTAGAGAGTAATTTTAGGGCTATCCATGCACAGATTAAGGAGCTTGTTCAGTAAAAATTATCCGTATGGTTTACATTATGCCAGTACACTGGCTTTCCATTATCTGACAATTGGTTGGATATTTAGTTGTCTTTTATACCTTTATAAATGAGTTATCGCTAATTCTAAAAAGAGAGAGATGCACTTTTATCAGCAAAAAAATATTGAATTTTATGATTTTCTAAATGAGAATTTTAAAATTAATAAAGCTCATCGATGGGCTGACATTTCGCAGCAAATCACGAAAGCAAAAATTTCAGCAACCTATAAGTTTTTCTCTAAACTATTTCCTTTGAAGAATGATTATGCCGAAAACTTAAAATCTGAGTCAAGTTTATTTAAGAGTATTCACTATAATAGATTGAAACCTAACAAAATAATTCATGAAGTTGTAAGATATTCGCTGTATTCTGATGAAATAATTGTATTCCATCCTTTGCAAAATCCTTCAATTACTAATCAAAAAATAAGCCCCATTAAAAACCCACAATATTGGCTACAAAATTTTATAGATTCCTTATATTTTTATGTTGTACTACAGAAATGGGTTCGTTCGGGAATTGTTAAATTAATTGTAAACCCCTATGAATATAATTTTGAGTTAAGAGATAAATTTGATAATGAAGCAAAAAAAAGGGTGAATTCGTTTTTATCGGGAAAGGATTATCAGAAAATTTCTATGGATGAGGCATCAGATTCTATGGCTGAAATGTTGGCTCAATCATATAAAGGGAAGAGTATAGACAAGATAAAACAAGGATTAATAAATATGGAAAATCCTAGGTTTGATGAAAAAGAAGCTGAAGATTTTGCTCAATTAATTTATTCTAAACTTAAATCTTGCAACCCTTTATACGATAAACTGAATGTACCCTATAATCAAAGTTCAATTTTTACTGAGAGGGGGGGCGGTAATCTTGAATCAATATTGTATGTAGCAGAACTTGTAAAGGGCAATATTTATACAACCGACAAAACAAATTGGTTTCAAATAAATCATTCAATTAAAGCTGATTACTGGACTAAAGTTGCTCATTTGTACTCAAAGATTGAAATGCCTTTTTTAAATGATGTTGATACATCATTTGCATTACATCTAAGAGAAGAGGATAGACTTTCAGGTGTAAGGTTAGAGCTGAGAAAAATATATAGTGCAGTAAATTCTATGTCTGCTGAACAATTAGAAGGACAAAAACTTCTGGAGCTAAATGATGGGTTTATTGACGCATTAAAAAAAGCTGATGCAGAATGGAATTTTATTAAAAAAGATGCTCAAAATAAACGAATATATTGGGCGGCATCAACTGTTGGACTTTCAATAATACATAATGATGTTTCAATATTACCGTTGATTTTAGGCTCTTCTTTTTGGTTAGGTGCAAATATTCGTGAAGAGAGACTAAAAACGACAAAATTCAAATTAACGAATCCTCTTTCAGTTTATGTGGACTTAAAAAATAAAGAACCCAATTTTTTTAGCGAATTAAAGAATTGTATATTCTGAAAGAACAGAAAAAGCGAAATTTCACTCGTCAACCGTGGCTAAACACTTTCCCTGACTTTAGATAAGTAACATTAATCAATTCAATTATTATACCATGGAATTTAACTTAGATGATACTTGCTATATTAACCGGACAGCAATCGTAATAAGACCTAAAAAGCCATTTTTTGATTTAATGAAGTATGTATACGAAGTTCATTTTGACGAAGTTGAAGATCCAAAAGAGATGTGTCTGGATTTAATTGTTTACTTAGTGCCATCAATTGAAACTATTGAGGAGATGGAAGTCTGGCTGAGTATAAATTACGATATCATTTTTCAAGAACAATTAAGAACATCTGTAAGTCACGGAAAGCATTTGGTTGAGAATCGTACATTCGAAATGTTTAAAGAGTGGTTTGACTATTCTCTACATTCTGAAGTTTGGGATACTGTAGATGACGAGATTGTAAAATTTTGATTTCATGTAGATACTTCTAAGGTCTCTGATTTTTTTCACTCCAGGGGCATTCCACGTGTAATGGTGTTCTCTTTGGTCACAATGTTTTTCTATTCCCGTGTCGCTATGTTCCGGGCTCCGCAAAGCTACGGAATCCTCAAAGCTGAAAAAGCTTCTCCGGGTTCTAAACCCTTCACAGCGCTAATGCATGATTTGAGCGGTACAATGGTACACGCTAAAATCATAATGCAGAAGTGGTGTTCGCCTCAGGGCTCACTCTATAAACAAGTTTTTTACAAAGTTAGCCATAAGTCCTAAAAACGTTGGCCGGGCGCTCAAAAGGCCGCC
>JBAZCD010000032.1:0-12565 GCA_041671205.1 Pedobacter sp. | reverse complement strand
GGGGCAAATGAGTACTCGGTAACTACCAACTTTATAGAAATTCCTATTCTGGCAAAGATCAATGCTACTGACAATTTCAGCATATATGCAGGACCTCAGGTTTCGTTTCTGACTTTCACCAAAGAGAAATTTACTCAGGGCTCCTCTACTTACCAGAATACCATCAGGGAAGAGAACAAAAATTTGAAGAAAAGTCTTGCGGGAGGTGTTTTGGGAATAGGCATTGACCTGAACAAGCAGCTGAGCTTACAGGCGCGTTATGCACTGGATTTCCAGAAAAACAATGAAGATGGCACAAGTGAAACGCCAATCTATAAAAATCAGGTCATTCAGACCGGACTGGCTTATCGCATTAAATAATTAATCAACAAAAAATGCCCCGGACTTGATCCGGGGTTAATTAAGATTAACTCTCGTTGATAATAATCTCAGAGATCTTCCAGCCATTGTCTGATCTTTTAAATTTCAGGTTAAACCTGTAGGACCCGGTAAGATCCATCTGGTTCCCGTTAACTGTCCCGATTCCCTCAACCGCAAAATCTGCGGTGCCATCAGCATCTGTTCCATCAATTTTAAAGGTTTTATTCAATGCAGTAGATTTACTGATGTTATAAATACCACCGGTAAAGGTGTACGCAATACCGTTCCTGTCAAGAATAGTACCCGTAGGCTCATACATTTTACAGGTCTCGCTCAGATTGGAAACGATCCAGGCTTTATCTTTCTTCACGATGGCAACCGCAAAACTATCAAGAAGACCTTTGAGCTGATCTTCATCGCCTGTTTTAAACGCAGCAGCGTGCACTTCTGATAGCGTAAAAGCTACGAAAAGCACCAGTAAAAATTTCTTCAAGGGAATACGGATTATAAATATTTAGTGATCTCAGGTGACATCGGTGTAACTGCAGATCGGAAACGGTGGATCAGATTTCCATCTTCATCGATCAGGAATTTTTCAAAGTTCCATTTGATATCACCTGTAAAATCAGGATTTGCAGCAGTGGTCAGATGCTTGAACAGCGGACTGATATCATCCCCTTTTACACTACTTTTTTCTGCAAGCGGGAATGTTACCCCAAAATTCTTCTGACAGAATTCCTTAATGTTTAAGTTTTCGCCCGGCTCCTGTCCGCCGAAGTTATTTGCAGGGAAGCCAATTACGACCAGCTTATCTTTATAAGCATCTGCAAGCTTCTGAAGATCAGCATATTGCTTGGTAAATCCGCATTTTGAAGCGGTATTCACAATAAGTACTTTCTTTCCCCTGTATTTTTTCAGGTCAAGATTTTTGCCGTCAATATTCTGAACCTTAAAGGTATAGATTGAAGGCGGCACCGAAAAGAACATAGTGAGTACCAGGATTAATGTTTTCATGTTATAAAATTAGTTTCTTACTGAATTATAAATATGTAATAATTAAATCGATTTCAAATAAAAGTATGAAAAAAGCTCCGTAATAAATCCGGGGTTCAAATTTGTTAATAATAATGACGGCTTTATGCACTTTTTAATGCTTGGGACTAATCATCAGGTAGATTCTTTGATTTTATTATCCGGTTAACTGTGCACAGTAATATTCAATTTTAGAGCAATCTTTTATCCCAGACAAAATCTTCAACATTTTTCAAAGCAACACTTTTTGTAAATAGAGGATGTTTTGTATTTATAATATAATTATACTCCTGCGCAATGATTACAGAAGGGACTTTCAGGACTAATGACTCCATGGAAGTATACCATTTTGATCCTATTTCCTGTAATTCGACATAAGCTTCAATGGTTTTCCAGTTTAGGGGTAACTCTTTAATATCAATTTCCTGAATCTGCGTTTTATCTGCAATTGAAATCGTCAATACTCTATATTGACCGGATAAATTTATTCCGGATCTGTGGACAACAGTTTCCAGGGTGGATAAAGCCCGACTGCTCCCGGTATAAATTACAAGTTCATCCTTTTTATTCCATCTGTTTGGCGTTCCGGAAGCAATTAAAGACTTAGCGTATTTTTCTTTACAAATTTTATATACCTCCATGACTTAAACATTATCGCCATATTCAATGGCTGTAAGTCTGTCGTCAATAAATTTGATTCCTGTAATTGTATCCAGGAAATCTTTTGGAGGTTTATTATCAAGAAAATAATTTTCTGTGAGTAACCATTTATCAAAATTCTCTGCAGTTTCAAAAACATCTATTCCATGTTCATAAAGAGAAATTAATAATACCAAATGCTCCTTAATATTATCTTTTGAGACACTTTCAGGTTTTCTGTAGGCTCTTAAAGTTTTGGGATTAATATTTAGCCAATCAGAAATGATTTCATCACTTAGAGTTGTTCTCTGTTTGAAATAATTAAAGTATTTCCAGTTTATATTATTCTGTCTTAAGTAAAACAGAACTTTTGTGAAATTACTGACCTCGGGTATTTCCGCAATACTTTCATGATTTACAGTTTTTACCAGGCTTGCCATAATTTTTTTTTCTTGTAAATATAGGAAAAATTACTTTACAGTGCCGGTAATTTTACCGTATTTTATTAAAAATTACAAATAGCTGTTCATCTGAACGATTATTCTGTGTTTAGGTAATCCGCCCGGATTCAGAAAAAGACAGAGTCTTCAGTCTAGTTGTGCTGATAAGATATATTTTATTGGAGTCAAAGACTCCATTCTATCTAAAAATCCTTAGAGACGCTGCGCTTAACTCGAAGGACAGAGGGGCCGTCCGGTATTCGTTTGTGCGTTTTATTAATTCCAAATTTCATTCATCTTGGTCAGAACAAATGGTATGTTCATGCTGAGCCATAAAGCCTCCTCTATTTCCAACCATTGTCCAGCCGTCATTCAGGGTTTCGGCAAATGTTGAGCTTGTTGATATAAATGTTTCAATGGCAACAACAGAATTCTTTTTAAATCTTGTCGGATTGAAACGGTCCTTGTAATTTGCTATTTCACCCGGTTCTTCATGAAGGCTTCTTCCTATTCCATGCCCTGTAAGGTTTTTAATCACTTTGTAACCATATTTTTTAGCCTCTGTTTCTATCAGATGCCCGATGTCGGAAATGCGAACTCCACCTTTTATATTGTAAATTGCTTTATGTAAAATCTGCTTTGATGCATCTATTAATTTTTGGTGTTGGTTAATATCTTCGCCGATGACAAACGAGCCTCCGTTATCGGACCAATAACCATTGAGCTCGGCTGAAACATCAATATTAATCAAATCGCCCTCTTTCAGTACGCTTTTATCAGATGGAATACCATGACAAAACTCATTATTCACACTGATGCATGTGTAGCCCGGAAAGCGATAGGTCAAAAATGGAGCTGATTTTGCACCAAAATCTGATAATATCGCTGCCCCGTAGTTATCCAATTGCTTTGTAGTCATGCCGGCTTGAGCATAGTTTCTCATTTCCTTCAAAGTGTAAGCTACTGCCTCACTAGCCTTTTGCATCCCGATTAACTCTTCTTCTTTTGTTATTGACATAATTGTTTAATTAGCTTGTATGGAGTGTAACCATTGCATCTGATTGTTAATTAATCATTTATTCCAGATCCATCCCTATTTGAACGATTTAACCGTTCATCCTTAAAATTAGTCCAAACAGCTGTTCATAAAAATCAATTTAGAAAATTGAATGGAAATTCTCCGGAAACTGTCGAACAGCAAATTTACCTTTTCATTACTATTACTTTTAATTCTTCAGGCATTTTTTCAATTGCATAACGCAATGCTGTTCGCGGCATTATTTCCTTTTTTGATAGTACATAATCAAAAACTTCATTTTGGTGAGCCTCACTTGCTGCCTTCAGCATCCAGCCATAGCCCTTTTGTACCAAATCATCCTTGTCTAAAAGAAGAATATCTGCTATTTCAAAAATATCTTTCAGAAACTTACCCTTACGGGCAGGAATAATTAGTGTTACAGCCGAGGCTCTTTTAGCCCAACGACTGCGTGATTTAGCCCATTTCTTTAAGTTACTAAGGTATTCAGGATACATCATCATAAATGTTCCAATAGTATGGTTACATAAAGTATCCCAATCTGCCCAGTTATTTACATAATCCATCACCCAGTGTTCGAAAATTTTAAAGTCAGATGGTTCATATAGCTTATGCTGGGATTCCGAAAGTTTGCAGGCGATAATAGCTTCCTCAAGGTATTTCGATTTCCATAGTTCTTCACAAATAGCAAAAATATCCTGTTTTGAGCATCCTTTCAAGCGGCTGTAAAATTCCTTCCCTATCTTGCTGACTTCGGCATTTTTTACTCCATAAACCAATGCTTCTTCCCCTTTTTTAAAAAAACGACTTGAAGATTCAAGCATTTTACTGTCAGAACTGTTCTTTAATGCCTGGCGAATTTCCTTTATTAGTGTTTCATTCATTATTTTGAGTGCTTATTTCAGCTTTTTCTTATAATTGATTATGCTTTTTAATTCCTTCAATGCTTCCTCATTTTTTATTTCAAGAACCAGTGGAACTAATTTCCCTATTGGTTTTACAATGGCGAATGAAGATTTAACATTACTGTCTATATCCAAATTTAAAACCCCCGAACGGGTTTTTTCAGTAAAGTAAAAACTCGTTTTAATAGATTCATCCCAAACGGATAACCAAAGAATAGTCTTTCCCTTGTAAGTTGCTTTCCCTAACCAGGCTTTTCCATCTTTATAATATCTCCATTCAAGAGCAAGCCCTGTTTCTATAAAACATTCGCCGATCTTCCTGAATATATCGTAACTGGTTTTGTCAAGGATAGATTGGAATAGTTTATCATCCGGGATTTGTTCAGGATCCCTTAAGATTTGTTTGGGATTTATATATTCCATTTGGGTTGTTTCAGTTTAATGATATTTTAAAACCCTGCTTTACACGATCAATAAACCCCTATCAAGTACTTTTGCCGGAAAAGGGGGCAGGAATATTTGAAATTTCGTTAACGATTCTTCTGTATTTAGAGAAGCGTTAATGGGTTAATTTTTTGTGATGCTTTGGATTAAAAATCCAAATTATATATGTATTCGACATGCCCTGTAGAACATGCGGTACAACTGAGGTTCTATTTTCTTTACTATTATAGCTCAATTGAGATTTTAACTTTTCCTCCTAAGCCTTTTTCAACGATATCAAACAAGGTCTTTAAGGTCAGGTTACTTCCGTTATTTTCAATTCGGGAAATGTATTCCCTTTTCTTATCAACAATTTCGGCTAACTCCGCCTGAGTTAAATTTTTATCCTCTCTGGCTTTTCGAAGCAGGATTCCAATTTTGAAACTTTCAAAATCTCTATCAAGTTCATCCCTTCGTTCAGTCCCCTTTAAGCCATATACATTATCCTTGATTCCTTTCCAGCTTTTAGTTTCCATTTTTCTTTGATTTTTGAGTGTAGTAATCAGTCATGAGGCGCAAAGCTTTATCGATTTCGCTTTTTGGTGTTTTTTGTGTTTTCTTCTGAAATCCATTGAGTAAAATCACCAATTTGTCATTATCGAAGAAACAAAATACCCGCCAGATATTTGACCCCAGTTGAATTCTTGCTTCGTAAAGGCCATCAGTACCAGGCATGAATTTCAGATTTTGGAAGGTACCCGTTCCAGAGTTTCGATAGCCTCAATTATCTTAAATATTTTGTCCTGCACTTTTTTCGGCTGTGCAAGCAGGAAATCTTCAAAATAATTTTTGAAAGCTATGACTTCTCTTAATTCATAAATACAAATGTAATTTATAAGTTACTATTTTGCAAATGGAAAATATGTTAGGAGTAAAATATCGAGTTATGTGCTTTATCTCCTGATTATCAACACAAAACCACCCATACAAAAAAAGCCCCACCATTTCCGGCAGGGCTTTAAAATATTACTCAGAACGGTAGTTTACCGGTTTCTTATCTCCACCTTCTAACTCTCCATTCTCAACCCGATAGCTATCGGGTCTCAATTAATTAACTGCATCCCCCCTGTGTTCCACAGTTCAAACACTTATAACAAGTACCTGATCTCACCATGATATGGCCGCAATTGCCACAGGCAGGTGCGTCAGACTGACCGCCGCCGGAGATATCCAGAACAGGCTTCAGTTTAATGCTTGAAGTAGTAGAAGAAGAGACGGTAACCGATGCTTCAATAAAAGAGTTTGAAGTATCAGGATTCACGTCATTATCAGTCATTTGAGGATTTCCAACAATGGCTTTCTGCTCAGTGATCACATGCACCAGATCTGTACGACCCAGGTACTCATAGCCCAGCATTCTGAACATATAATCTACGATGGAGGTCGCGCTCTTGATATTATCATGTCCCGTAACCATACCAGATGGCTCAAAACGGGTGAAGGTAAATTTATCAACAAACTCTTCCAGTGGTACACCATACTGCAGACCAACAGACACCGCGATTGAGAAACAGTTCATCAGGGAGCGGAAAGTTGCACCTTCCTTGTGCATATCCACAAAAATCTCTCCCAATGTTCCATCTTCATACTCTCCGGTACGAACGAATACGGTTTGTCCGCCAACGGCAGCTTTCTGGGTGAAACCACCACGCTTACCCGGCAGGTTTTTACGCTCCACAACAGAGGATAGCTGACGCTTGAACTTGGTATCAGTAGAGCGCTCAAGAATCGCCCTGGCGGCATCAAGCACCTGCTCAGCAGTAAGATCGCTCAGTCTGACATTTGCTGCCTCGCCAAGTACTTCTTCTACGGTATCCAGCTTATCTTCCTTACTGTCGGATGATTTGGTAGATAATGGCTGAGATAATTTACAACCATCACGATAAAGTGCATTTGCCTTCAAAGCAAGTTTCCATGATAATTCATAGCAATCTTTGATCTCTTCAACCGTTGCCTCATTTGGCAGATTGATTGTTTTAGAGATCGCACCCGAAAGGAAAGGCTGTGCTGCAGCCATCATTTTGATGTGGCCATGTGCATGAATATAACGTTCGCCTTTCTGACCGCATTTATTTGCACAATCAAAAATCGGGTAATGCTCTTCTTTCAAATATGGAGCACCTTCAACGGTCATGGTTCCGCAGATGTACTCATTTGCTTCTGCAATCTGCTGACGGTTAAACCCGATCGCACGTAAAAGGTTGAAATCAGGAGAAGAATATTGCTCAGATCTGAATCCTAAACGGTTTAAACACTCTTCACCAAGGCTCCACTGGTTGAATACAAAACCTATTTCGAAGGCTGCGAGTAATGATTTATCAATTTTTTCGAGTTCATCCTGAGTAAAACCTTTGGCGGCCAGGCTGTCGAAGTTAATATGCGGAGCCCCCTGTAAGGTAGCTGCACCTTTTGCATAATTTACAATAGCTTCAATTTCATGCTCCTTGTATCCCTGATTGCGCAGTGCAGCAGGAACTCCCTGGTTAATGATCTTGAAATAACCGCCACCTGAAAGTTTTTTGAATTTAACCAATGCAAAATCAGGCTCGATACCGGTTGTATCGCAATCCATCACCAAACCAATTGTTCCTGTAGGAGCAATAACAGTGGTCTGAGCATTACGATAACCGTATTTCTCGCCAAGTTCAACCGCTTTATCCCATGAATTGCAGGCCGCAGATAATAAATAATCAGGGCAGAATTTAGGATCGATTCCCGGAGGCGCAATTTCAAGTCCTTCGTAAGCATCGTTGTTATAGGCAGCATAGCGGTGGTTACGCATAACCCTGAGCATATGCTTTTTATTCTCATTGAATTTCTTGAATGTACCCAGCTCTTTCGCCATTTCTGCCGAGGTAGAGTAGGCCGTACCGGTCATGATCGCAGTGATCGCACCGCCAATTGCACGGGCTTTATCACTATCGTAAGGAATTCCGGCAACCATCAGCATGGAGCCGAGGTTAGCATATCCCAAACCAAGTGTACGGTAATCATAAGATAACTGTGCCACTTCCTTAGATGGGAATTGTGCCATCAATACCGAAATTTCGAGAACCACGGTCCATACGCGGCAGGCATGTTCGAAACCTTTAACATCAAACACCAGTGTAGAAGGATCGAAGAAGTGCGCCAGGTTAATGGATGCCAGGTTGCAGGCCGTATTATCAAGGAACATGTATTCTGAACATGGATTTGAGGCATTGATCCGGCCGCCTTCAGGGCAGGTATGCCATTCGTTGATTGTAGTATCGTATTGAATTCCCGGATCGGCACAAGCCCAAGCCGCAAAAGCAATATCCTGCCATAATTTTTCGGCAGAGATTGATTTTACCGGCTGACCTGTGATGCGTCCGATCAGATCCCAGTTTGCACCCTCTTCAAGAGCCTTGAAGAATGTGTTTGGTACACGTACGGAGTTGTTTGAGTTCTGGCCTGATACGGTACGGTAGGCTTCACCTTCATAATCTGAAGAATAACCTGCCGCAATTAAAGCCGCAACTTTTTTCTCTTCTTCAACTTTCCAGTTTACAAATCCTTCAATTTCAGGGTGATCAAGATCAAGACATACCATCTTCGCAGCGCGGCGTGTGGTACCACCTGATTTGATCGCTCCGGCAGCACGGTCACCGATTTTCAGGAATGACATCAGACCTGAAGAATAGCCACCTCCCGAAAGTTTTTCGCTTTCACCACGGATCGCCGAGAAGTTAGTTCCAACTCCTGAACCGTACTTAAATATTCTGGCTTCTCTAACCCAAAGGTCCATGATACCACCATCATTCACCAGATCATCACTTACTGAAAGGATGAAGCAGGCATGGGGCTGAGGGCGCTCATAGGCGGAAGTTGATTTTTCTAATTGATCTGTATCCGGATTTACGAAATAATGCCCCTGAGGTTTACCTGTAATTCCGTAAGAACTGTGCAATCCGGTATTGAACCACTGTGGTGAATTTGGCGCGGCTAACTGACCCACAATGGTATAAACAAGCTCATCATAAAATACATTTGCATCTTCCTTGCTTGCGAAATAATTGTAACGCTCACCCCATGATCTCCAGCAATGAGCCATACGATGGGCAACCTGTTTGATGCTATTCTCAGATGAAGTTGATCCATCAGGCTGAGGCACTCCGGCTTTGCGGAAATACTTCTGGGCTAAAATATCCGTTGCTACCTGGCTCCAGGTTTCGGGCACTTCTACATTCTTCATTTCGAAAACAGCATCACCTGCAGGATTACGAATAACCGAGGTACGTTTTTCGTATTTGAACAAATCATATACGTTTACCCCTTGTTTGGTGAAATATCTTTGGAACGTAAGACCTTTCCCTGTTCCTTTTGCCGCCGTGTTTGTAGAAGCTTTAGCCATATGATAATTATTTAATGTTGTAATTGAGCCAGTTACCCTTAATAAAAATGTTTGGGGGTTTTTAATCAAATCTATCAGTTGGAGGCATTTATATCGAATCAGAGTTTTCCACAGCTTGTTAGTGTATCTGCACCCCAACACTTAATCAGATAGTAATGCTATGGTTTAAAGTTACTTAACTATGTGGAAAACTCGAAAAATATGCCATTTTATGTCATTTTTACTACACCAGTTTACACACTAAAAAAGCCGGCAAATGCCGGCTTTTTTAGTGGATTTTTCAAACTGTTAATCCCCCTTAAATTAATCAGGATGCATTGATTTAATCAACGATTGTCACCTTGATCATATTGGTCTTTCCTTTTTTCTCAATGGGAATAGCGGCCGTATTGATCACCACATTACCCGGTTCCACCAGTTTCTCAGATTTCAGGATCTGGTTTACATCCCGGATCGTTTTATCGGTACTGTCAAATTTATCATAGTAGAATCCGCGGACACCCCATAACAAACTCAGGGTATTCAAAAGTTTACGGTTACTGGTGAAAATAAAAGTTGCCGCTTTTGGGCGGTAGCTGGAGATTTCAAATGCAGTATAACCCGATGAAGTCATTGAAATAATCCCAACAGCATGGGTCTTTTCCGCCAAAAACACAGCCGATCCGCATACCGCATCACCCATATAGGTTGGAGAACTTTCTTTTAAAATTTTGGTTGTGTTGTATGGATAATCATTTTCCTCCACATTCCTGACGATCTTATGCATGGTTTCAATTACGATTAGCGGATATTCCCCCACCGAGGTCTCACCACTTAACATAACCGCATCTGCACCATCCAGAACAGAATTCGCCACATCATTCACCTCAGCACGGGTTGGACGCGGAGAGGTAATCATACTTTCAAGCATCTGAGTAGCTACAATAACAGGTTTTGAAGCCGCACGGCACTTTCTGGCTATCATTTTCTGCAGGAGCGGAACCTGCTCCATAGGCATTTCAACACCCAGATCACCACGGGCCACCATCACCCCATCTGTCACCTCAATAATTTCATCAATATTATCAATGGCTTCAGGCTTCTCGATCTTGGCAATTACACGGGCGGTTTTATCGCTTCTGGCAATGATCCTCTTCAGTTCAATAATATCGTCTGCCGACCTTACAAATGAAAGGCCTATCCATTCCACATCGTTATTCAGGGCAAATTCGAGGTTAGCCAGATCTTCTTCCGTTAAACTCGGGATAGAAACCTTTGTATTTGGGAGATTCACCCCTTTGCGGGAGGTCAGAACACCTCCGTAAAGCACTTCGCACTGCACGGTATCTTTATTATTGGTGCTCAAAACCCTCATCTGGATCTTTCCGTCGTCGAGAAGTATGATCTCCCCAGACCGTACATCACTAGGGAAACTCTGATAAGTGATATAGATCTGTTTATCATCACCGATCAGTTCTTTGGTCGTGATCTCGATCTTATGCCCGCTAATCAGATTAATCCCGCCATCCTTCACCAGGCCGATCCGGATCTTTGGGCCCTGCAGATCAGCAAGTATCCCAACATTCGTTTTATATTTCTTATTGATATCACGGATAACATCGATCACCTTTTGATGATCTTCCTGGCTACCGTGGGAGAAGTTTAATCTGCATACATCAACACCGGCCTTGATCATGTTCAACAATACTTCCTTTTTGGAAGAGGCGGGGCCTAATGTGGCAACAATTTTAGTTCTGTTATGAACCGTTTTCATCTGCTTTTATTTAATTAAATATTTTTTTGGACTCACAAGTGTACTTAATACACCATCCCAAGGGGGCTAAAATATGAGATTTTCTTTGGATTTCAATTTTTTAGGATCAACTTCCGCTGCAACAAGCACTTCAGGAATCTTATTTAAACCGTTAATTATAGCCTTCAGGTCATCCTCATCGATATAATTCCGAACTAATAAAAAGAAATCTACCTTTTTCATTTCGGGCACCAAAAAACCTTCCGTACCTTTATTCGCGATGATATACAATTCTGTTTCCGATTCAGGCATCAGATAAAAATATCTGCTGAAATAAAAGGGCTCATCATCAGCATTGAAAGAAAGTTCTAAATCAGTAATCTTGCAAAAATCTGTTCCGAGTTGTTTATTAGTTTTAAAACAAAACATGTAGTCTTTAAGTTGTGTAGTAATTGCTACAAGCACAAAATCAAGGTCAAGTTCAAATTTTAGAGTAGTCTTATTCAATGTATTTTTTCAGGCTAATTTACAAATGTAATATGCTTTAGTCTTTAAAATGTCAGTTAGATAAAATAGCTAAAAACAAAAAGGTTTGAAAATTGCCAGAATTTATTTTTCTTTGCACAGAATTATTTAACAATTAAATTAAAAAACCATGTCTGATATCGCTTCAAGAGTTAAAGCAATTATCGTTGAAAAATTAGGTGTTGACGAAAGTGAAGTTACACCAGAGGCATCTTTCACCAATGATCTTGGTGCCGATTCATTAGACACCGTGGAATTAATCATGGAGTTTGAAAAGGAATTCAACGTGGCTATCCCGGATGACCAGGCTGAAACTATCGGTACTGTAGGTCAAGCCATCGCTTATTTAGAAAAGAACGTAAAGTAATTTTACGATATCCTCACATAAATGGAGCTTAAAAGAGTTGTTGTTACAGGACTAGGTGCGCTTACTCCAATCGGTAATACTCTTCCGGAATTCTGGAACAGTCTGATCAATGGGGTAAGCGGTGCCGCTCCTATAACGCATTATGATCCTGAAAAATTTCGTACAAAGTTCGCCTGTGAAGTTAAAAACTTCAATCCGGAGGATTTTATGGATAAAAAAGAGGTTCGTAAATTAGATCCGTTTGTTCATTATGCAATCGTTGCATCTGATGAGGCTATCAAAGATGCCGGTTTAGACTTCCCGAACCTCAACACTAACCGTATCGGCGTGATCTGGGGATCAGGTATAGGTGGTTTAAAGACCTTTACCGATGAGGTGGTAAACTTTGCAAATGGAGATGGAACTCCGCGTTTCAATCCATTTTTCATTCCAAAAATGATTCTGGACATTGCCCCGGGCCATATCTCTATCCGGCATGGTCTGCTCGGTCCGAATTTCTCTACTGTTTCTGCATGTGCTTCTTCAACCAATGCCCTGATCGATTCATTCAACTATATCCGTCTGGGTATGGCCGATGTGATTGTTTCAGGAGGTTCTGAAGCCATTATCAATGAAGCTGGTATGGGCGGCTTCAATGCCATGCATGCTCTTTCAACCCGTAATGACGATCCTGC
>JBAZCD010000031.1:2750-12577 GCA_041671205.1 Pedobacter sp. | reverse complement strand
TATCATAATCTAACGGTTATGAACCGGCGGGCGAGGCCCGCACTGTGACAATTTTAAGCTTAAAGAACGTCTCTGTGTTGCTTTTAAATTGGACTGCAAAGATATATTTCGTTTCTTTGTAGTCCAAATATATTTTAAAATAAATTTTACATGTCTCATAAAGCCGGATTTGTTAGTCTGATAGGGAAACCAAACGTTGGGAAATCAACCCTGATGAATGCTCTGGTAGGTGAAAAACTGTCAATAGTTACTCCTAAGGCACAAACTACGCGGCACCGGATCCTCGGGATCGTGAATGAGCCTGAGTATCAGATTGTTTTTTCGGACACTCCCGGAGTAATCAAACCGGTATACGGCATGCAGGAATCCATGATGAGTTTTGTCAATGGCTCTCTTGTCGACGCAGATATCGTCTTATTTGTCACTGATATCAATGAAAAGTATGATGAAGCTGATGTAATCGAAAAATTAGCGAAGACCAGTTCGCCTATTGCAGTGGTTATCAACAAGATCGATAAATCAAGCGAAGATCTGGTCAAAGAAAAGATCGTTTACTGGCAGGAAAAATTGAACCCGAAAGCAATTTTTGCAGTTTCAGCTCTTCATGATCACAATGTCCCTGCGGTCATGCAATTCATACTTGACAATCTGCCGGAGCATCCGGCCTATTATGAAAAAGATACACTGACCGATAAGAATGAACGCTTTTTTGTTTCGGAGATCATCCGCGAAAAAGTGTTTAAACTTTACGATAAAGAGATCCCTTACAGTACGGAAGTGATCATCACCGCTTTTAAAGATGAGCCGAAGATCATCCGTATCAGTTCCGAGATCATTGTGGAACGTGATTCGCAAAAGAACATCATCATCGGTAAAGCCGGAGAAATGCTGAAAAAGGTTGGAACCTATGCCCGTAAGGACATGGAAGAATTCCTGCAGAAAAAGGTCTTTCTGGAAATGTTCGTGAAGGTTATCCCCGACTGGAGAAACAGGAAGAATTATTTGAAGAGTTTTGGGTACGAAGATTAAATAGAACCAAGAGCCAGGAATCAAGAATCAAGACTTTGCAGGCTCTTGGAATAATAAATATAACATATCAGGTTGAAGTGCGAATGGAGTAAGACTTAATTGTCTTGCATCTTGGCTCTTGGATCTTGGATCAAAAGCAAATGAGTAATATAGTAGCAATAGTAGGCCGCCCCAACGTAGGGAAATCCACATTATATAACAGATTAACCGAAACGCGTAAAGCGATCGTGGATGACTTCAGCGGAGTGACCCGTGACAGGCATTATGGCGTAGCTGAATGGACGGATAAACATTTTACCGTAATTGATACCGGAGGCTATGTAGCTCACTCTGACGACGTGTTTGAGGCCGCTATACGCGAACAGGTGGTGATCGCTATTGAGGAAGCTACGGTGATTCTCTTTATGGTTGATGTGGTTACCGGCGTGACTGATCTCGACGATGATATTGCCAGACTTCTGCGCCGCAGTAAAAAACCGGTTTTCGTGGTGGTGAATAAGGTGGATAATAACCAGCGACTAACGGATGCCAGCATTTTTTACAGCCTGGGACTGGGAGAGATCTATCCGCTTTCATCCATGTCGGGTTCAGGTACCGGTGAACTTCTTGATGAAGTGATCAAACATTTTGAAGAAGAAGCTGAAGACGAAAACCAGCTTCCCAAATATGCGATCGTAGGCCGGCCAAACGTAGGTAAATCATCCCTGATCAATGCCCTGATTGGCAAAGAAAGAAATATTGTTACCCCAATCGCAGGGACAACCCGCGATTCAATACACATCCATTATAATCAGTTCGGGCATGAGTTTATGCTGATCGATACCGCCGGATTGCGTAAAAAGACCAAGGTCAAAGAAAATATTGAGTTCTACTCAGTAATGCGTACCATCAAAGCCCTGGAAGAAGCTGATGTGATCATCCTCATGATCGATGCCCTTGAGGGCATTGAGTCACAAGATATCAATATCTTTCATCTGGCCGAAAAAAATAAAAAAGGTATCGTGATCCTGGTGAACAAATGGGACCTGATCGAAAAGAACACCAAAACTACGGGCGTATTTGAAGATCAGATCTATGAGAAGATCGCCCCATTTACCGATGTACCAATCGTATTCACTTCAGTGGTAGAAAAGCAAAGGATCTATAAGTCGCTGGAAGCCGCTTCAAAGGTTTATGAAAATAAACTCAAAAAGATCCCTACCTCGAAGCTGAACGATGTGATGCTGCCGATCATAGAGAATTTCCCACCACCGGCTGTGAAAGGAAAATATGTCAAGATCAAATACGTGACCCAGATCAATGCCAGTTCACCTATGTTTGCATTCTTCTGTAACCTGCCTCAGTATATTAAAGAACCTTATAAGCGTTTTATTGAAAATAAACTGCGCGAGCATTTTGATTTTACCGGAGTCCCTATTCAAATTTTCTTCAGGCAGAAATAATTATCATTTAAATTAAATACCATGAAAAAAATATTCTATTCAGTATTCGCACTGGCATTTTTTACAGGTGCATGCAACAGCACCGATACTGCAGAAAAAGCAAAACAAGATTCCATAGCAGAAGCTGCAGCAGCCGACTCCATGCTGAAAGCCGCCGTTGAGACCGACACGCTGAAAGCAGACACAATCACCATTGATTCTATCAAATAGCTCTTTTAGAAAGTAGGGTCTTTTAATACTTCCAGCGATCGGCTAATGGTCAGATCGCCGGAATTTAATGCTTTGTAGAATCCCTCATCACCAAAATAGTAACGGGCCAATAATGCCTTGAGCCGGATTTCTATTTCTCTTCTGGACAAGTCAACCTGGCTTTCGCTTGCCTTGATATTTCTATTGGCAGCCATTTGAATCAGTTTTTTTACATCCTGATTGCTCAGCTTAAAGTTTCTGATTACTTCTTCAGCTGAATGATATCCCGGATTTTGCCTGATCAGATGATTATACAGGACATCATTTAATATCCCTTTGCCCGAAAGCGCATAATAGAGGTCTGTAAAACCTATAGTATCAACCGGGATATAAATATCGGGCATGATGCCGCCGCCGCCATAAAGCACCTTGCCTGATTTCGTGGCGAAGGCCTTATTTTTATTATAAAGCGAATCACTGAGTTCCTTTCCGTCAGAACTTAATTCTCCATTCCGGTACCGGTCTTTAACTTCACTGTAATAGGCATCATTCCCCTTCTTATACGATTTCTGGATCGACCTGCCCGAGGCAGTATAATATCGTGCGATCGTCAGGTTTAAAGCAGAACCATCACCAAAATCGAATTGCTCCTGGACAAGCCCCTTTCCGAATGATCGCCTTCCAATGATCGTACCCCGTTCAAGATCCTGTACCGCTCCTGCAATAATTTCACTGGCTGAGGCTGTATTTTCATCAATCAGTACCACCAGCTTACCCTCTTCAAAATCACCTTTTGAACTGGCAAAATAATCTGTACGCGGCTCATGTAAACCCTGGGTATAAACAATTAATTCCTGATCTTTTAGAAATTCATCTGCAAGTGCAGTAGCCGAATTCAAATAACCCCCTCCATTATCCCTCAGGTCAAGTACCAGGCTCTTCATCCCCAGTTTCTTTAACCTGAGCAGACTGGCATGAAAATCCTCATCCGTTTGGGCACCAAATTTACTGATCTTGATATATCCGGTCTGCTCAGAAAGCAGATAGGCCGCATCGATACTGCTCAGGGTGATCCTGTCGCGCAGCAAATTAAATTTTTTCCGGAGAGTATCCCGTTTCACCAGCAATTCAACTGATGAACCCCTCTTCCCCCTGATCTGTTCAATTATATTTTTTGAGCTAATGCGTAAACCCGCAACAGGCTTTTGATTAATTGCGAGAATTCTGTCACCATGCTTTATTCCGGCTTTAAATGCCGGCCCGCCTGGATTGACAGATGTAATCAGCAGGGTATCATTTAAAATGTAGTACTCAATCCCAATTCCATTAAAATTCCCTTCCAGGTCCTCGGTTAAGAGCTGTGCATCTTCCGGCGCCAAATAGGCCGAATGAGGATCAAGATGTTTCAATATCTCCTGAATGGCCATATCCTGAACCGTATCCAGTTTAACAGAATCAACATAATTCTCATTGATAATCTGAATCACCTTTTCAACCTTGGCTGAACGTCCGGATAAGCCAAAAGAAATGAAAGACCCGTTCTTTGAATTTTTATTCTCGTTTACAAGCTTAGGCCCCAGAATTAATCCTGCGATCAGTACTACCGAATAACCGGTTGCAATCAGAATGTTTTTTCTGGTCCTGGGTTTCATAACATTATCAGCCCAAATTTATTCAATTTTCAATGTGTTCTGTGAAGTATTTCAATATCAAAAAAATTTATTAATAATCATTCTAAATAATTTGATATTTTGAAAATCATCCCGTAATATTGTGCACTATTTTAAATTAGTCTAAATAATATGAAACTGATCTTTGCACTATCTTTTTTTCTGATACTTATCCAAAGTACCTCAGCTCAAATCAAACCGGCAGATCAAAAACCAAAACTTTCAGACAGCACAATTATTGAAATGCCCCAAATTGTGATCATCGGAAAGCGGGACGGCCTGATCAGCAAAATACCGGGATCTGCAACCGTTCTGAATTCCCGTGAAATCAGGTTAACATCTCCCCTAACGTCAAACGAGGTATTACGTAAGGTTACCGGGGTCAATGTTGTTGACGAAGAAGGAGCAGGATTGCGTCTGAACATCAGTATCCGCGGGCTGGATCCGGACAGAAGCCGCAATGTTCTGATGCTTGAAGATGGGGTTCCGATCGCTTTGGGTCCTTACGGAGAACCTGAAATGTACTTTACTCCCTCTATTGATAAAATGTCGGGAATTGAAATTCTCAAAGGCAGCGGTCAGATCCTGTACGGTCCGCAGACCATTGGAGGAATCGTAAATTTTTTCACAGCAGACCCTCCTTCACAGGAAATTACCCGGATAAAACTAAACGGTGCAAAAGGTGGATACTTTTCAGGATTTGGAACCTATGGCAACACCATCGGCAAAACAGGCTTTCTAGTATCCTATTTGCATAAAAGGGCCGATGAATTAGGTCCGACACATTTTAAACTGAACGACCTTTCTGCCAAAATCAGGTTCGAAATGAGCGAAAAGTCAAGTCTGGGATTGAAACTGGGCTATTATGACGAAGAGTCAAATTCAACCTATCTCGGCTTAACCCAAACCATGTATAATAAAGGCAGCCAGGATTTCGTTCGAATGTCACCATACGATAATCTACCCATAAAACGCCTTTCTGCCAGTTTAACTCACCAGTTTAATTTCAATGACAAGATTAGTCTCAGAACAACTTCATTTGCATATACCACAACAAGGAACTGGCAAAGACAGGACTTTTCTTTTAGTTCAACCGCTGCAAATCAGACAGGTATTCAATGGGGAGATCCGGCTGTGGCAAATGGTGCTGTATACATGCTGAATTCCACCGGTAACCGTAACAGACAGTTTGAAGTAGCTGGGCTTGAACCAAGGTTAAGCATCAGGCACAATCTGTTTAACATTAAAAACGACCTGGAAACAGGTGCAAGATATCTGTATGAAAAAGCTGACGAACAGTTTATCATAGGAAGTAATGCAGGCACAGCTGAAGGCCTTTTACGTGACAAGGAAATCCGAACCGGATATGCATTCAGCGCCTATCTTCAGAACAGGTTTAACCTGAATTCAAAACTATACCTGAATGCCGGATTAAGAATGGAGAACTTCGATTATAAAAGAGAGATACTTCGCGGAAGGTACCGTATTAACGGAGCAAATAATGTGATCAGAGATACCAGCATCCTGGCAAATGATAATACATTCGCATTGATTCCGGGAGCAGGAATTAATTATTCAGCTAATGATAAGATCAATTTATTCGCTGGAGTGCACAAAGGTTTCGCCCCACCAAGAATCAAAGATGCAATTACAGCAACCGGAATCCCATACAACCTGGATGCTGAGCTGAGTACAAACTATGAATTAGGCAGCAGGATCAGGGTCAGTGATTATTTCAATGCCGAGCTGACAACATTCATTCTCGACTTCAAAAATCAGATCATTCCGGTTTCCAACTCATCCGGAAATGCAAATGCAAGCGGTGTTGTCAATGGCGGACAAACCATACACAAGGGTATTGAAGCAGGCTTCCTGTTCGACTTCGGAAAAGTTTCAGGGTCAAAAAACTCGTATAGTTTCGAAAGCAATATCACTGTTCAAAGTTCTGAATACAATAACGATCGCTTCATTGAGGTAAACGGATCACCGGTTAATGTAAAAGGCAATAAACTGCCATATTCTGCCGCTTTCATGCTCTGGAATGCTTTAGGCATGGATCTGCAGAATGGTTTTGGATTCAGAATATCAGGAAATTATATAGGTGCGCAGTTTACTGATGAGATCAACAGCGATAATGCCTCTGCAAATGGCAGAACCGGCAAAATAAACAGCAGATATATCATTGATGCAAATGCTTTTTACCGTATCCCTAAAACCAATGCAAACTTAAATCTGTCTGTAAAAAACCTGACAGATCAGCGATATATCAGCAGCAGAAGGCCGGAAGGTATCCGGGTAGGATTACCCCGTTTGATTACTGCCGGATTTGAAATTTTCTTATAAAGAACCTGAAAATAACATGCATAACCCGTTCTGAACTTTCAGAACGGGTTTTTTATTTATAAATTTAGCAGCAGTGATATAATATTCCGATTTTAGCAGCAGGAATTATATAATATGAAAAGAACGACAGAAGAAGATTCTAACTATACCGATCTTGATAGAATGTCCGTTGCAGAATTACTGCATGCGATGAATAATGAAGATAAAACAGTTCCTATTGCTGTAGGAAAGGTGATCCCGGCTATTGAAAAAGTGGTCAATGTAATTGTGGAAAAGATTAAGGCGGGGGGGCGTCTGTTCTACATTGGAGCAGGTACCAGCGGCCGGCTCGGAATACTTGATGCATCAGAATGCCCCCCAACATACGGTGTTCCTTTCGATATGGTGGTAGGAATCATTGCCGGAGGTGACAGGGCGATCAGAAGAGCAGTAGAAAATGCAGAGGATAATACGGAGCAGGCCTGGAAAGACCTTTTAGAATTTAACATCTCAGATAAAGATGTCCTGATAGGAATAGCCGCTTCCGGCAGTACGCCCTATGTCATTGGCGGTTTACGTCAGGCCAATGAAAATGGAGTGATCACAGCCTGCATTGTGTGTAATTCGGGCAGCGCAGTGGCAGCCGAGGCTAAACTCCCGATCGAGGTTATTGTAGGACCCGAATTTGTAACCGGTTCAACCCGTATGAAATCAGGAACAGCACAAAAACTTGTTCTGAATATGATCAGTACCTCAACCATGATCAGGCTGGGACGTATAAAGGGCAATAAAATGGTAGACATGCAATTAACCAATATTAAACTGGTTGGACGGGCATTAAACATGGTAATGCAGGCAACAAAGCTTGATGCCGAAACGGCACAACAACTACTGAATAAGTATGGCAGCGTTCGCAAAGCGGTAGAAAATGCACCAGTAAATAACTAAGACTATTAAATCTGATGCATGAAATAGAACCATATTACCGCTGGCGAGACGATTATATTGCTTCTGAAGATGCACTTTCACCATTTTTTGAAACAAAATATAATGAGTTTGAGTTTGATAAACAGATTTACAATTATCTGATCCATCCTCAATGGGATTTCTTTGGTTCACAAACTCTGTACCTGAAAGTTTTGTATGCCGATTATGAAAAAGGTTATGCAATCATCGAGTTCATGGGTGAATGGAACGATGCCCTTCATAATGATATCATGACACTCAAGCGGGAAATTTTGGATCTGATGGTCATTGAAGGAATCGATAAGTTCATCCTGATTGGAGAGAACGTGCTTAACTTTCACTCTTCCGACGATTGCTATTATGAGGAATGGTTTCAGGATGTGGAGGAAGGATGGATTGCAGGCATTAATTTCAGAGAACATGTGATCAGCGAGTTCAGAAGGAATAACATTGATTATTACATCAACTTTGGCGGGGACCTGGATGATATGGCCTGGCGAAATCTTAAGCCAGTACAATTATTCAAAAAGGTGGAAATGGAATTAAGCAAAAGATTGAATTAAGCGGAAGGCGGCAAGCAGAAAGAAAGTCTTTACTTTTACATTCACATAACATCAGAACAAATCCTTTTTATTAAATTCGGGAAAATCAATTATCATGTCAGAAAAAGAAACAGTCTACCAGTATACTAACGAACCGATCGTTCAGCGTGGAGGTGCCATTACCTCAGCAAATTTTATTCCGAATGTATTTCTTTGGATGTTTATTGCACTGGGCTTATCTGCAGGTTTTGCCTATTTCTTCTCCAGTGATGATGCCCTGCTCAGCATGCTGATCGATCCGATCAATGGCAGCAGAACAACATTAGGTACCGTTGCTATGTTCGCACCGCTGGCCTTTGTACTGGTGATGTCATTTGGCATGAACCGACTCTCCTTCCCTGCACTGGCACTCATTTTCGTTTTATATTCTGCGGCAACAGGTATCAGTCTGAGCTATATTCTACTGGTTTATACCTCTTCGTCCGTGATCGGATGTTTCATTTCTGCATCACTTCTTTTTGCAGTCATGGCCATTGCAGGATATACCACTGAACAGGACCTTACCAAATTTGGTTCTATTCTGATGATGGCCCTTGTTGGAATTATCATCGCAAGTCTGGTTAATTTCTTTATTGGAAGCAGCCAGCTGGATTATATCATCAGCTTTATTGGAGTAGCCTTATTTGTGGGATTAACGGCCTACGATATGCAGCGGCTGAAGCGTATTGCTGCCGGTATCGAATATGGTGATGCATCTGCCAATAAAATGGTGATTATGGGTGCATTAACCCTTTACCTCGATTTCATCAACCTATTCCTGATGCTGCTTCGCCTCTTCGGAAGCCGTAAGTAAATGATTGTTACCTGTTGCCGGTTATCTGTTACCCGTCATCTGCAAGATCTGTTTTGCACAAAAGTATTACAGACAACTGACAACAGGTAACTGATAACTCATCTCCGCATTTGCATTTCACCAAATTATCTTGCATTTTTGCACTGCTTATTCAGAAAGATGGAGGGATTAGACCCTGGGAAGTCTTAGCAACCTGTGCTAATAAGGTGCTACATTCTATCCGCCCAAGGCGGAACAGATAAGTGAGAGTCAATAAATACCGACTTTTCGAAGATAAGCCGTTTTGAGTATCAAGAGCCAAGAATCAAGACATGGACTGGAGTATTTTTGTACGCCCAGTCTGATACCTGATACCCAAACCCTGATACCTGATACTTGCTACTTGATACTAAATAATGATAAGAGAAGAACTCAAAAAACGAATATTAATAATTGATGGCGCTATGGGCACCATGATCCAGCGCTATCAGTTAACAGAAGCAGATTTCCGGGGCGAACGGTTTAAAGACCATCCTTGTGATGTGAGAGGTAATAACGACCTGCTAAACATTACCCGTCCGGATATCATCAAAGCGATCCATGCCGAATATCTTGAGGCAGGTGCAGATATCATCGAAACCAACACCTTCAGCACACAACGCATTTCAATGGCCGACTACCAGATGGAAGATCTGTCTTATGAAATGAGTTTTGAAGGTGCACGTATTGCAAAAGAAATAGCTACTGAATACACCAGGAGAAATCCGGATAAACCACGTTTTGTTGCAGGAGCATTGGGTCCTACAACAAAGATGGCCTCCATGTCGCCGGATGT
>JBAZCD010000031.1:0-2740 GCA_041671205.1 Pedobacter sp. | reverse complement strand
ATGTTTTACTTTTCGAGACCATCACAGATACTCTGATCACAAAAGCAGCACTTTTTGCTGCCAAGAATTACGAGAATGAGAGCGGCAGGAAGATCGATATCATGATCTCGGGTACGATCACCGATGCCAGCGGACGTACCTTATCAGGACAGACTGTTGAGGCATTTTTGAACTCTTTAAGTCATGCCAATCTCTTAAGTATCGGATTGAATTGCGCCCTTGGTGCGAAAGATATGCGTCCGCATATTGAAGAACTTTCTGAAAAAGCAGCTTGTTTTATTTCCGCCTATCCAAACGCCGGACTTCCGAATGAATTTGGAGCCTATGACGAACTGCCTCATGAAACCGCCCATCTGGTTGAAGATTTCATGAAGAATGGTTTTGTCAATATTGTTGGCGGATGCTGCGGTACAACACCTGAACATATTAAATGCATTGCCGAAAAAGCAGCAAAATTTCCGCCACGGGTACCCCCAGCACCTGAGCCTTATCTTCGTCTCAGCGGACTGGAGCCGGTAACCTTAACCCCGGAAACCAATTTTGCTAATATTGGAGAGCGTACCAACATCACCGGATCTCCGAAATTCTCTAAATTGATCCTGAGCGGTGATTTCGATGGAGCTCTTTCTGTGGCACGCCAGCAGGTTGAAGGCGGCGCTCAGATCATTGACATTAACATGGACGAAGGTATGCTCGACTCTGAAGCAGCTATGGTTAAATTCCTTAACCTCATTGCTTCAGAACCGGATATTTCCAAATTGCCTATCATGGTCGATTCTTCCAAATGGACTGTGATCGAAGCCGGATTAAAATGTCTGCAGGGCAAGGGAATTGTGAATTCCATTTCACTGAAAGAGGGGGAAGAAGCCTTTAAAAAATATGCCGGAAAGATCCTTCAATATGGAGCCGCAGTGGTTGTGATGGCATTTGATGAAGCAGGACAGGCAGATTCATTGGAAAGACGAAAAGAGATCTGTAAACGCTCTTATGATATTTTAGTAAATGAAGTCGGCTTCCCGCCGCAGGATATTATCTTTGACCCGAACATCCTGACGGTAGCAACCGGTCTTGAAGAACATAATAACTATGCGGTCGACTTTATTGAAGCCACCCGCTGGATCAAGCAAAACCTGCCTCTAGCCAAAGTAAGCGGCGGAGTAAGTAATATTTCATTCTCATTCAGAGGTAATAATACTGTTCGTGAGGCGATGCATTCTGCATTCCTGTACCACGCAATTAAAGCCGGGCTGGATATGGGCATTGTGAATGCCGGCATGCTTGAGGTATATGAAGAGATTCCTAAAGATCTTCTCGAACTGGTCGAAGACGTTTTGCTTAACCGTCGCCCGGATGCAACAGAACGTCTGGTAGATTTTGCAGAAACTATCAAAACCAAGGGGAAAGTTGTTGTTAAGGATGAAGCCTGGCGCAAAAGCAGTGTGGAAGAGAGATTATCACATTCGCTGGTTAAAGGTATCATCGACTATCTGGATGATGATGTTGAAGAGGCGCGTCAAAAATACGCCAAGCCACTGGAAGTGATCGAAGGACCGCTAATGGATGGAATGGGCATTGTCGGAGATTTGTTTGGTCAGGGAAAGATGTTCCTTCCTCAGGTCGTGAAGTCAGCAAGGGTAATGAAAAAAGCAGTTGCTTATTTACTGCCCTTCATTGAAGAAGAAAAACTCAACAATGCCGATAGTAATCAGCGCAAAAATGCCGGGAAAGTTTTACTGGCAACAGTGAAAGGTGATGTACACGATATTGGTAAAAATATAGTCGGAGTTGTCCTGGCCTGTAATAATTTCGAAGTGATCGACCTTGGAGTTATGGTCCCCGCACAAAAGATTATCGAAACAGCCAAAGCGGAAAATGTAGATATCATTGGCCTCAGCGGACTGATCACACCATCATTGGATGAAATGGTTCATTTTGCCAAAGAAATGGAAAGAGAAGGATTTACGATTCCATTAATTATTGGCGGTGCAACGACTTCAAGGATTCATGCAGCTGTAAAAGTGGCTCCAAACTATTCAGGTCCATCAGTACATGTTCTTGATGCCTCGAGAAGTGTTACGGTATGCAGTACCCTGATGAGTGATGAAAATCGCGAGGAATACATTACAAACATTCATAATGAATACTCAAAGGCAAGAGAGGCTCATTTAAACAAAAAATCGGATAAGCGTTTTAAAACTATTGATGAGGCAAGAGCAGGCAAGTTTCAAATTGATCTGAATGCGGCTGTTGCACCGAAACCGACCTTCCTTGGAACCAGGGCATTTGTTGATTTTTCTCTTGAAGAATTAGTACCATATATCGACTGGACGCCATTTTTCCATACCTGGGAATTGAGGGGAAGTTTCCCACGTATATTTGAAGATGAGTTTGTGGGTGCAGAAGCAAAAAAACTTTATGATGAAGCCAGGACTTTACTAGATAAGATTATTGCCGATAAATCTCTTAGAGCAAATGCGGTGATTGGTTTCTGGCCGGCCAATTCTGTTGGTGATGATATCGAACTCTATACTGATGAGAGCAGAACACAGGTTTACAGAACCATTCATACTCTTCGGCAACAGGCAGAGAAAGCAGCTGCTGAGCCATACTATGCCCTTTCAGACTTTATTGCACCAAAAGAATCAGGAATTGCTGATTACTGGGGCGGGTTTGCGGTGACTACTGGAATTGGTTGTGATGAACTGGTAGCTGAGTATGAAAAGAACTATGACGATTATAA
>JBAZCD010000030.1:0-12608 GCA_041671205.1 Pedobacter sp. | reverse complement strand
CTACAACAAGCCGGAAGATGCCTCAAGGTATTCCCGTTTTATCAGCTTACAAGCACAGCTAGTTTATCAAATCTATGTTCTATTTATTTAACTAATCAATTGTCATTGAATCTAAGCTTAAGATCAATTATGTATTTTTGCCCTAAGCTTAAGAATGAAACTAGTCCGACTATTATTATTTCCTTTTTCAATCCTGTATGGCCTCGGAGTGATACTCCGAAACCTTGCCTACGATTTCGGGATATTTAAGTCGCAGAAATTTGAACTGCCTGTAATTTCAGTCGGGAATTTGTCGGTGGGTGGTTCCGGTAAAAGTCCGATGACCGAATACCTTGTCCGTTTATTGAAGGATAAGTACAGGATCGCCACATTAAGCAGGGGTTATGGTCGCAAAACTTCAGGTTTTCTATATGTAGATTCTAAATCTGTAAGCTCAGAAACGGGGGATGAGCCTCTTCAGTTTAAACGTAAGTTCAGGGATATTACGGTAGCTGTGTGTGAAAATAGAACAGAAGGGATTCTTCGCCTTGAGCCGGATCATGAACTGATCATTCTGGACGACGCTTTTCAGCACCGGTCAGTGAAGCCGGGATTAAACATTCTGCTTTTTGAATTCAGTACTTTGTTTAAGCAACAATGGCTTCTTCCCACTGGGGATCTTAGGGAGCCTCTGTGGGCGATTAAGCGTGCCGACATGATCATTATCTCCAAATGTCCTGAAGCATTAGATAAAGAGCAGCAACATGCGATAAGGAGCAGATTTCGTACTGACAAGGTATTTTTTTCTTTTTTGAAGTACGGAAATTTAAAATCATTCAATGAAAAGACTCCTGAGCGGAGTCTTAATTCGATAAATCAGAAAAGCAGGATCATTTTATTGACAGGTATTGCCAATGCAGCTCCATTGTTTGCAGAGCTGGCCTCCTATGGCCCAGAACTGATCCACCATCAATATCCTGATCATCATCAGTTCAGCGACAAAAATATCACTAAACTTGTAAACGCATTCAATGAGCTTATCGGGGATGACAATTTGATCATCACTACTGAAAAAGATGCTCAGCGATTAAGAATGGCAGGCATTATAGAACAATTAAAAGATCTGGCTCTTTATTACCTGCCGGTTGAAGCGGCGTTTAAGGAGCCGGGAATGACGAGATTTAATAATTTAATAGAAGGATATGCATCAAAACCTGCAGGCAACAACTGATTACATCAAGAAAAAGATAGGTGATTTTGAGCCAGAGATCGGAATTATTTTGGGTACCGGTTTAGGAGGATTAGTAGAAGATATTGAAATTCTCCATAGTTTAATGTACTCCAATATTCCTAATTTCCCGATTTCAACGCTTGAATTTCATTCAGGCAAGCTGATTTTTGGAATGCTCAGCGGAAAAAAGGTAGTCGCCATGCAGGGCCGGCTTCATTATTATGAGGGTTATGATATGAAGCAAATTACCTTTCCTGTCCGGGTGATGAAAATGCTTGGGATTCAAAAATTGTTTGTCTCAAATGCAAGCGGTGCCCTGAATCCGGAATATCGCAAAGGCGATTTGATGATCATTCATGACCATATCAATATGCAGAGTGATAACCCGCTTCGCGGCAGGAATACTGCGAGTCTGGGTCCCCGTTTTCCGGATATGAGCGAACCTTACAACAAGGCAATGATCGAAAAGGGAATGAAAATTGCCCATAAAAATAATATTCGCTGCCATTCAGGAGTTTATGTTTCTGTAAATGGCCCGAATCTTGAAACAAGGGCTGAATACCGTTTCCTGCGATTGATCGGGGCTGACTCTGTGGGTATGAGTACAGTGCCTGAAGTCATAGTCGCCAATCATATGGCTCTTCCTGTTTTTGCTATTTCAGTACTGACAGATGAGGGCTTTCCGGATACTTTGAAAGTGGTATCATTAGAAGAGATCTTAAAAACTGCAGAGGAAGCTGAACCCAAAATGACTAAAATATTAAAAGACCTCATTCTGGAACTTTAATGATCAGACGCTTAGCATCAGGATTTTTTTTATTGTTGTATCTGTTTCTTTCAGATGCATACGCTCAAAGGCCGATCAGGGCAGAAGGGGTAGGGGGGGCTATGGGCCGTATGGGGCAGTTTGGAGAGCAGGATACTTCGAGAAATAAAACCAGTGATGCCGACTCCATAATCTATTCATCCAAACACATCCGATACACCAATTTGAATTTGCTGAAGGAGGGGACCCAAACCAGAGCGATCGATACAACTGTTTTTAATTTTCAGAATTACAGCCCTTTATATAAACCTGACCGGCCAGCGATCGGACTTGGAAGTGCCGGACTTGCTTACCGTGAAATGCTTTTCAGGCCATCGAAGACTATCGGCTTTGATGCGGGTTTTCATAGTCTGGATGCCTATCGTCTGGTACAGGACTCATTAAAATTCTATCGTGCTAAATCACCTTACACCGAATTGTATTATGTCAACGGAAAAATACAGGAGCAGGTATTTAAGGTAACCCATTCGCAGAATGTAAAACCCAATCTGAATATTGGAGCACATTATAACCGACTCACCGGGGATGGTTTTTATGTCAATCAGAAGGCAGATCATCTGAATGCGGCATTGTTTGCCTGGTACGAATCACCGAAGAAACGCTATAATATTATCGGCGATATTATTTTTAATACCTTAAAGGCAGGTGAAAATGGCGCTACAAGAAATGACACCATTTTTAAAGGTAATTCACTCGATAAAAAAGCTGAGGGAGTATACTTAAAAGCCACAGGTGCAGATCGTCCGATGCAGACCTGGAGGCAGACCCAATACTTTCTGAAGCAGCTTTATTATATTGGCAGAATGGATAGTCTCCAGGGGCCTGATTCTTCAGAACGGATCTTACCCACACAGCGTATTTCACACACCTTAACCTATACCCGGGATCAGTACAAGTTTTTCAGGAACGAAGAGGATATTTACGGGGCATTTCCCACACTTCCTTCCCAGGCTTTTACTATTACAAATGATTCCACCAAGATATCTAACCTCAGAAATGAATTCAGTTATAGCTTCTACCTGAGGGGTAAAGCGCTAAGTTTTATTAAAAATGAGCTTAAACTCGACCTTGGGATTCAGAATGATATCTATCATTATGAGCAGCTGGGGTATAAAAGTAATTTTTCGAATACCGCGCTTAAAGCGGGATTGGGATACAGGTTCAGCGATAAGGTAAATATTGATGCCGACCTGAACCAGATCGTGCAGGGAAAGAGTGCAGGAGATTTTCTGTATGAAGCGAATACGAGCTTTTTACTCAGCAGATCTATCGGCAGAATTGTTCTGGGGGCGTATGTTCAGAATAAATCGCCGGAGCAGATGTATGAGCGGGTGGATTACCAGTATCATAGCTGGAACAGGAGTTTTGATAAGTCAAAGATCAGCAATCTTTCTTTTTTGTATGAAAATATAAAATACAAACTGGCCGCAAAAGCTGAATATTTCCTGATCAGTAATTACCTCTACTTCAAAGAAACTTCAAGTGCAAAGCAGATCGGTCCTGATCAGTTTGGTACTAATATTAACATGCTGAAGATCATCCTTTCAAAAGACTTTAAATTTGGCCGGTTTAATGTGAATAATCATCTGGTTTATCAGAAGACTGATTTTCAGGATGTGCTGCGGACCCCGGAAATTTATACCTGCAACAGTTTTTATTATGCCAGCAGGCTTTTTAAAGTGCTTTACACCAATGTTGGCTTCGATATTCGATTTAACACCCCTTTCAAGGCCCCTGCTTACGCAATTAATGTAAGCCAGTTCTATAACGACAATACATCACTGGAATATTCAACCTACCCCGTTATGGATGTATGGGTGCGGGCAACCCTAAAACGGGCAAACCTGTTTCTGAAATACGATTATGTTAATCAGGGCTGGCTTTCAAAAGGATTTTATACAGTCCGTTCATACCCTATGCAGGATAAACTGTTGAAATTTGGGGTAAGCTGGAAATTCTATAATTAAAGTTATGAGTTGTGGGTTATATGTTTGTGGGTTATATGTTATGAGCAATTTACTGACAACTCACAACTCATAACTCATACCCCACAACCAATTAAGTTTTCTGCTTCTTTTTTTTCGCCGCAGGAAATAATACATTGTTCAGGATTAGTCTGTAACCAGGAGAATTTGGATGCAGATTCAGGTCGGTTGGCGGGTCTCCAATCATATGCTGATAATCTTCCGGATCATGTCCGCCGTAGAAAGTCCACTGACCTTTTCCAAATTCTCCATGAATATACCGGGCTTCATCGCTTGCTTTGGTTTCGCCCATCACCAGAACATTTGGCTTAATCACAGCCTTTCTGAATGCCGTGGTCTGTCCCATGAAACCCTTGACGACTTTATCATGATTTTGGGTAAGCATGGCAGGTACAATATCCCATTTGGCCGAGAAATCAAAAAGGGTAAAAAAGTCGTTCGTACGATTTAATACCTGTGACCGGGTTATGGTGGCATCAATATTTGAAAATTCATTGTTTGCCGGACTCATGTCCAGTTTAAAATTCTGAAACGCAAAGGTCTGATTGAAATCAAGTTTTGACTGAGCTTTTGGATCTGCGGCATCCCCATCGAAAACACGTTCTGCGATATCAATTCCATTGGCAGCCAATGCAATATCAATGGTTTCAGGACCTGAGCACATGGCAAACATAAATCCCCCGCCTGAGCAGAAGTTTCGGATATTTCTGGCTACCTCCAGTTTCATTTCTGAGACTTTGCTAAAGCCATTTCTCTTTGCAGTCGCTTCCTGTAATTTAACATCTTCGATATACCATGAGGCATTTCTGAAGGCACTCCAGAACCGGTTATATTGCCCGGTAAAATCTTCATGGTGAAGGTGCAGCCAGTCATATTTTGGAAGTTCACCTTTCAGTACCTCATCGTCATATAAAATATCATAGGGTATTTCGGCATAGCTGAGTACCATGGTCACAGCGTCGTCCCAGGGCAACTTGTTTTTTGGGGAGTAAACAGCAATTTTTGGTGCTTTTTCAAGCTTGACCATCTCCATGTTTATTGATGGGTCGGTTATCTCATTTAATATCACATTCACCTTTCCATCAGCAAGAACTTCGTAGGATACCCCCCGTATCTTACATTCAGATTCCATCGTCCGGGTATATTTCATCAGAAAACTCCCGCCTCTGTAATTGAGCAGCCAGTCGGTCTCTAAACCATTTTTTAAGGCCCAGTAGGTGATACCATAAGCCTTTAAATGATTTTTCTGCTCCTCATCCATAGGAATGAGAATGGATGAGGCCCTGCACATTGCAGTTAAAAGGAGAAACAGAAGGGTAAATCTGGCTTTTAACATATGTTTTATGTGGGTTAAACTGTATTTAAAGGTATAAAAAGAAGAAGATATTTAAGAATTTCATCAATTGCCCGAAATAATTAACTTTGTCAACCAATTATATGGAAATAGTTATGAGCAAAGCAATTATTAAAACTGAGAAAGGGGACATGACCGTTCAATTTTATGATAAAGACGCACCTAATACAGTTGCAAATTTTTTGAAATTGGCTAAATCAGGATATTATGATGGAGTAACATTTCACCGCGTGATCAATGATTTCGTAATCCAGGGTGGAGATCCAACAGGAACCGGTGCCGGTGGTCCGGGTTATAGCATTGATTGTGAACTTGAGGGAGAAAACCAGTTCCACGATAGAGGTGTACTTTCTATGGCTCATGCAGGCCGTAATACAGGCGGTTCACAATTTTTCATTTGCCACAGCCGTACAAATACCTCTCACCTTGATCGTAATCATACTTGTTTTGGTAAGGTTATTGAGAATGTTGACGTTGTTGACGATATCCGTCAGGGTGATAAAATATTAGGAATAGAAATTATTGAAGAATAGATTTGAGATGTGAGATTTGAGACGCTTTTATCGCGTCTGGTAAAGTTCTCACATCTCATTTCTCACATCTAAAAAAACATGAATTTAAGAGGATTAGTATCCGTATCCGGTAAGCCGGGATTGTTTAAACTGATTGGCCAGAATAAATCGGGCTTTATCCTGGAAACATTGGATGGGCAGAAGAATAAGATCGTGGTGAATATCAGTACTGCAAAAATGGCCTCTTTAGAAGATATTACTATTTTCGGGGATACAGATGATCTGAAACTGAGCGATATTTTTCTGAAAATGAAGGACAGTAAAAGTATTCCTGATGCAAAAACTGCTGATGGGAAAACTTTGCGTGCCTTCTTTGTGGAAGTAGCCCCTGATCACGATCAGGAACGCGTTTATGCTTCTGATATGAAGAAGATCATTAACTGGTTCAGTGCCATTAAAGACCTTCCATTGTTTAATGAGGCGGCTCCTGAGCCTATTGCAGAAGGTTCTCCTGCGATTACCGAAACCCCTGTGGTTAAAAAGCCTGAGCCAGTGGCTAAAGAGAAACCAAAGGCTACCAAAGCTGTCGGTAAAAGTGCAACCCGCTTATCCCAAAAATCTAGGTAAACGGTATTTAATTGATACATGAATATGCTTTTCTCAAAAGGGAAGGCGTATTCTGTTTTAAAGGCTTAGAAATAATAAATAATGGCTGCTCCAATCGCAAGTCCGATAAATAAAAATATCCAGAACAGCCTGCTTTCTTTCGATTGATTTCCGGATCGGAAATGATACTTTCTTTTATATTCTGACATAATTCACTGGTTTAATCATGATGATAAGGTTCTCCTTTCAAAATGGTACAGGCACGGTATAATTGTTCCGTAAAAAATAAGCGGATCATCTGATGAGAGAGTGTCATTTTTGAGAGAGATAGTTTTTCGTTACTCCGTTCATAAATTTCATGACTAAAACCATAGGGACCGCCAATGATAAATACCAGATGCTGCTGCCCGCCAACCATCTTTTTGTTTAAATATACTGAAAAGCCTCTTGAACTGAACTCTTTGCCATTCTCATCGAGCAGAATGACATGATCGGTACTTTGAAGGTGTTTAAATATCAGCCCGGCTTCCTTGCTTTTTTGTTGTTCCTGCGAGAGGCTCTTCGTGTTTTTCAGTTCAGGGATTTCGACGATCCGGAAGGGGATATAATGCTTTAATCGTTTCAGATAGATGTCAATACCTTCGATGAGATATTGGTCCTCCGTTTTGCCCAGTGTTAAAAGCGTGATTTTCATTAAGGTCTAATTATTTTTTAAAGGCTTCATCAGTTTAAGCTAATTGTCCACCCCGGCGAATGCTGATTTATCTATCTTAATATGGTTACAGGTCCGGATCTTTTGATAACCGTATCATTAAAGTCGCTTGCATCAATTTTATAATAATAGGTTCCGACCGGCAGGGGTTCATTCCTGAAGGTTCCTTTCCAATGATTAAAAAGATCATCCGACACAAACATAGAAACACCAAATCGGTTGAATATCTGTATTCTGTAAGTTTTGATATTGGTCATACTGACCACGAATTCATCATTCAAAGCATCATTATTTGGGGTAAAGGTATTAGGTATGAACAAGATATTGTTCGGACTGATCATGAACTGTCCCTGTGCAGTGGATGCACTGCAAACCGAACTTTTAAAGACGGTTAGTGTTACATCGAAATCGCCTGCACTGAGGTAGGTATGTTCGGGATCCTTATCGGTAGAGGTATTCCCATCCCCAAAATCCCATAAAAAAGCATCGGCGTCTTTTGATTCATTGAAAAAGCGGACCCGAATTGGAAAGGAAAGTTTTGATGGTGGCCTTGGCTCTGAACGGAATGCAGCCACCGGATTCTTATAAATTGGTGGCACTACAATGCTTACGGTCCCGGTACTGCAATTTCCTCTGCTCAATGTCAGGGAATAAGTACCTGCTACTGCTTCACTTGTTACCGGTATTTCAGGTGATTGCAGATTGGAACTGAAATTATTCGGACCTGTCCAATTGTATGTAACATCGCTTTGCGCGGCGGTGCTGAGTCTGATTACATCAGTCAGGCAGAAATCGGGTTTATTGACAATGATTACAGGTTTTACCGGACTTAATGCTACGATGATCTCTTGCGTGAAAACACTGATACATCCTGAACTACCTTCTGCTTCGAGGCGAATGGTTTTGGTCCCTGAGCTCGAATAAGTAATCGTATTTACCGGATTACTGCCTCCAGGAGGAATATTTGAACCCGCTCCAAAATCCCATCTGATTTTCTGGAAGTCTTTCGAACTGTTCGTAAAGGTGAAGCTTTGTTGAACTGTGCAGGGATTATTATTCGTTACGATAAATGCAGCTGTTGGTGTTTGCCCTATAGAAGCAATGCTAACTGATGCTGGGTCGCTTGTGCAACCATTCAGGCTAACAGTTACAGCGTATATGCCCGCTTTTCCCGAACCGTCAACCGGGACTTTAATTTCTGCAGTGCTTGCGCTGAATCCTTCCGGACCGGTCCAGGAATAACTTGCACCATCTACCAAATCTACCTTTAGATTTATTATTTCGCCAACGCAATATCTTGATTGAAGACCACTGATTTTGGGTAGATCAGGCTTAACAACGTGTATGAATGTTTCGGTTTGAACAATTGAGCACCCGTCATTGTTTTTGACCTGTAAAACAACTGTTTTCAATCCGCTTGTGTTGTAGGTCACGGTGCCAGGATTTTGATTAGTGCTCCCGGCGATACTTGCACCTTCTCCAAAGTACCATTGTAAAATGGTGAAATCAGATGCTTCACTACTAAAGGTATAGGAAGGGCTGGAAGTACATAGATTGTTATCTACTTTTTTAATTTTTGCGGAAGGGCCTTTAAATAAACCGGTTCCGGCTTTGCCTGTTTTGTCAGTGAAGGCTATTTCGAAACCATTATTACCGGCTGAGGCATTATTTACAAGTAGTGCATAGACATAACCCTTTTTCATTGTGATGAATTGAACAACACCATCTTGTCCTGTCCCACAGCCACTTGCCTCCCTTTGATCAGTTGCGTTAAAGTCTAGTCCTGTTTGTACATACGTTGCTTCATTCGCGCAACGTTGATTGATGCCTTCCCCAGCGGCACATCTGATTGTGTTAGAGGCCATAGGGTTCTGTGTATTACCTTCCGGTCCTAATTCGTATAATACCCAGTCAATATCATCCCTTTTGCTTGGTGTAATAGTAAAGACAAGTGTGCCATCGTTGGCAGCAGTCCATTTATACCAGGCAGAATTAGTTTCTGAAAAAGCAACACCGGGTAGCACATCCAGACATGTACCTATTGCTTCATTTGGATTTAAACCTGCCCCTGATATATTAACTTCTCTTATTATGCTCTCGATTGAGCATATTAGTGATGCTCCAGAGAAATCCTGGCCTGCTTTAATTTCAGATTGATAATTTTCTATACAAAGTTTGAAAGTGCCGGTATTGTTATTAGCCCCGCTGACTCCAATGTAATAGGTGATACCGGGAACTAATCCCGCCCCTGTTATAATGGTGGTATTGCCATCTTTTATTGTCTCTATAGTCCTTAATGAGCCATCGCAAGAATTGTATAAACGAATTTCAGGTAATTGTAAAGTACCAGTACCGGGAAAGCCACTAACAGTTACTTTAACCTCAAAATTTCTTGCAGTAAATTTAAACCATACATCATTTCCTGTACCGGTAAAGGATGGGCTTGCATTGATATTACTGTATTGTCCGTTGCCTGAGCAGTATTCACGGGCATCAGCAATTTCAATAGCATTGACACACTCATTGTTTGCAGGTTGTGCAAATGCAGTGAATACTGATGCGAATAGCAGGAAAAAAACTGCGATGTATCTCAAATTTGTGATGTAGCCTGTAACGAAAATACGGAAAAACCGTCCCAGTTCGTTCATTGTCTGAACTTTGATTTTTATGATTAGTGTGATTGGTTTGATTCATACTATCATAATAATCAAGTAAATCACCTGAGTCATGGTTCAGACAAAGGGTGGGATATTACTTATTCAATATTCCCTTTCTTACCTGAGTTTTCATCAATTCACCATCAGGATCGAGGCTTGTTTTTAATTTGGTGAAGGCCAATGTGCCCTCAGAAGTGAGGTAGCGAACTTTAGGATGCGGATCGTTCATACACCCGATGATTACCGCAGCGATATCTGAGGGCTTTTGAAATGCCTTTTCCTTAAATTCATCGGTAAAAGTGGCCCGGTATCCCATATAGGTTTCCATCAGGGGTTTATAATCATCATTGAGAATTCCACCGGTCGATTCGAAATATTCAGTCAGGCTGTTTCCAAACTCTGTGATTGTGCCTCCCGGTTCAATCAGTGAAATATTGATTCCGAAATAAGGCTCCAGGTAAGTTGCAAGACTTTCGCTCAACCCTTCGAGTGCAAATTTTGCAGCACAATAGATCTCATTTACCGGTGATCCCACAATTCCTCCAACCGAAGATACATTGATGATATGCCCGCTTTTTTGATTGCGCATATATGGCATTACAGCTTTACAGCACCGGATCGGACCATAGAAGTTCACGTCCATCACCTGCTGAATTTCTTCCATGCTGGCCTGCTCCATCGGTTTGATGAATCCTGCCCCGGCATTATTGATCAAAACATCGATTCTGTTTTCGTTTGAGATGATTTCGGAAATACAGGTATGAATGCTTTTTTCATCCTGAACATCCAGTTGTCTGATATTGAGCTTTACATTTCTCTTTTCAACCTCAGTGTCGAGCAATGACCTCTTATTCAGATCACGCATGGTTGCATAAACCTGATGCCCCTGTTCTGCAAGCTGCACAGCAGTTTCGAGTCCGATACCTGTTGATGTTCCTGTAATTAATATAACTTTTGCCATGGTAAATGATTTTAGAAAAATTAACAGAAGCAAAAAGCCAAAAGTGTTGAACTTTTGGCTTTTGCTATATTATAAAATCGCTTATTGAATTAAGCTTTCTGATTCATTCTGATGATATTTAATGCACCACCTGCTTTGAACCACTCAATTTGCTGTTCATTGTAAGTATGGTTTACATTAAATGACTCTGATTTGCCATCAGCGTGATTCAATACAATTGTTAGTTGTTTACCCGGTGCGAAATCATTTAAGCCGGTGATGTCGATTACATCATCCTCAAGGATGCGGTCATAATCATTTGCATCAGCAAATGTCAATGCAAGCATACCTTGCTTCTTAAGATTTGTTTCGTGGATACGGGCAAAAGATTTAACAAGAATTGCGCGAACACCAAGGTGTCTTGGCTCCATTGCTGCGTGTTCACGTGAAGAACCTTCACCATAGTTTTCATCACCAACAACGATACTTCCAATGCCTGCGGCTTTGTAAGCACGGGCTGTAGCTGGTTCTTAACGGTATCAGCTTTATCATTGAAGAAGTTGGTAGCACCGATAAGCATATTGTTGGAAATGTTATCCAGGTGACCTCTGAATTTTAACCATGGACCAGCCATAGAGATATGGTCAGTAGTACATTTTCCTTTTGCTTTGATCAGAAGTTTTAATCCTTTAACATCAGTACCTTCCCAAGCTTTGAACGGATCAAGTAATTGTAAACGTGCAGATGCAGGATCGACAATGACACTTACTTTGCTTCCATCTTCTGCAGGAGCCTGATATCCGGCATCTTCAACTGCAAAGCCTTTTAACGGCATTTCAAGTCCCTGAGGTTCATCAAGCTTAACCTGCTCGCCTGCCGAGTTTGTCAGGGTATCAGTCATTGGATTGAAAGCAAGATCACCGGCTATAGTTAATGCAGTAACGATCTCAGGAGATGCTACGAATGCATGAGTATTCGGGTTCCCGTCGTTACGGGCTTTGAAGTTTCTGTTGAATGAAGTAATGATTGAGTTTTTACGGGTAGGATCATCGCTGTGACGAGCCCACTGTCCGATACATGGTCCGCATGCATTTGCAAGAACCACACCGCCCATTTTTTCAAAAGTATCCAGGTAACCATCACGCTCTACGGTATAACGAACTAATTCAGATCCCGGAGTGATAGTAAATTCAGCTTTAGCAACAAGGTTTTTATCTACAGCCTGTTTTGCAAGAGAAGCTGCTCTTGAAATATCCTCGTAAGAAGAGTTGGTACAAGAACCGATCAGACCAACTTCCAGTGTCTGAGGCCATCCGTTTTCTTTAACAGCAGCAGCAAATTTAGAGATAGGCCATGCCATATCCGGAGTGAATGGTCCGTTTACATGTGGCTCTAATGAAGAAAGATCAATCTCGATAACCTGATCGAAATATTTCTCAGGATTAGCATAAACTTCATCATCACCGGTTAAGTGTTCTTTAACCTGATCAGCAAGTTTTGCGATCTCTTCTCTTTCAGTACCTTTTAAGTAAGTAGCAATTTTATCATCGTAACCGAATACTGAAGTGGTTGCACCAATTTCAGCACCCATATTACAGATTGTACCTTTTCCTGTTGCAGAAAGTGATCTTGCACCTTCGCCGAAGTATTCAACAATTGCACCTGTACCACCTTTTACAGTAAGGATCCCGGCTACTTTAAGAATCACGTCTTTTGCAGAAGCCCAGCCTGAAAGTTTACCGGTTAATTTTACACCGATAAGTTTAGGGAATTTTAACGCCCATGCCAAACCTGCCATTACATCAC
>JBAZCD010000029.1:0-12612 GCA_041671205.1 Pedobacter sp. | reverse complement strand
CATTCTGAATGTTTTTCGTTTTTTATCTCCGGGGTGCTTTTTTTGCATCTGCCTGTACTCATGCAGTTCGCAGAAGGAAACTGTGGCAAGCCGTGGTATGCAGAACCTGACTGCACATTATAATATTCTATATAATGCAAAAGAACTGGTCAACGAAAGTGAACGGAATATTCAGCTTGCATATTCCGACAATTACGATCGGGTGATCCCGGTATATAAGGAGCCGAATGAGACCCTTTCCCAGGCGGAGATTAAAAAACTTGATGACGCGATATTAAAAGCTAATACCATAGCCAATGAAAAATCATTGAGCAAATATGTGGATGATGCTTATTTTCTTATTGGCAAAGCCAATCATTTAAAGTCTAATTTTTTTAATGCCGTAGAGTTCTTTAACTATGTTTATAATAACTATCCCCAGCAGAAAGAAATCCGGCAGGCCGCTCTGGCATGGAAAGCCAGATCCCTGATCGCCTCCGACCGCCTGGAGGAAGCTGAAAGCACTCTGGATACCGCCTTAAAAAATATCCGCACTGAAAAAAAATCAGTTGCTGATATTTATGCCGCACAGGCACAACTCCGAATTTATGCCCGGCAGGATACTCAGGCAATCAGCTTACTGGAAAAGGCAATTGAGACCGCAGCTAATAAGCAAAAAAAGATCCGGTGGACCTATCTAACTGCCCAGCTTCAGGAAATTACAGACAGGCCGCAGGAAGCTGTTTTGAACTATACAAAAGTTATCAAGAGCAATGCACCATTTGATATGGCCTTTAATGCAAATCTCAGTCGCATCAATCTCAAAAGTAAGCTGAGCGGAGATACCAGCGGAAGAACAAGACAGATCATTGCCTTACTTAAAGATGATAAGAACAGGGAATTAATTGATCAGATCTATTTTCAGATAGCCGAAAGCTATTCTGAAGCAAACAATACTGAAAAAGCCATTGAAAACTATAACCTGACCATTTCGAAAAGTACTAAAAATATAGCTCAGAAGGGATTAGCCTATCTTAGGCTGGCTGAAATTTATTTTGATCAGTCAGACTTTTTAAGGTCAAAAGCTTATTATGACAGCACCATAACTGCACTGCCAAAGAATTACCCTGACTATCAGCTGATCAAAAAGAAGGCAGATAACCTGGAATTACTGGCCGACAGGCTCAGCATAATTGCCCGCGAAGATACCTTACAGATGCTGGCAAAATTACCGGATTCACAGCGTAAAGAAAAAGTCAGCAAACTTGTCTTGCTCCAAACTCAGAAAGAACAGCTCAGTTATGCAGCAGGTACTGCAGCGACAGCTTTGACATCTCCTTCTCAGTCTGCAGGCAGCACTTCGGGCGACAGTAAATTCTACTTTAACAATTCAGTAGCCATAAACCAGGGACTAGCAGAATTTAAAAGGCGCTGGGGTAACCGCAAACAGGAGGATAACTGGCGTCGCAGTCAGAAGTCAGCCGGTGATATGCCCGATGCAATTCCCCCTGTGATGCTAAATACTGCCAGCCCTTTCCAGCAAATGAAGGTTGCCAAAGCAGAGCCGAACATGGAAGCTTTAATCCAGTCGTATCTTGATTCAATACCAATGACTCCTGAACAAAAGACTGAATCTAATTTAAAAATAGCTTCAGCTTTATATGACATTGCTAACTATTACCGTGATGTTGCTGCTGATACAGCCGAGGCAGTAAAAATCTATGAACAACTTTTGAAACGCTTCCCTGAAAATGTAAACAAACTGGCAACCTATTATAATTTGTACCGATTATACAGTTTTGCAGATAAGAAACGGTCTGATGAGTATAAAAATATCCTACTCAGCCAGTATCCTGATTCACCTTTTGCCAGAATCATCTTAGATCCTCAATACAGTCAGAAAATAGATGAGCAGGAGTTTGCTTTTAATCGTTTCTACAATGATACCTATAACCAGTATGTTGCTAAAGGCTATCATGAGGTACTCCGTTCTATTGAAAAGTTTGAACAGGTGTCCGAAAAACAAAAAGTACCTGCGCAGTTAGCTTATTTATATTCCCTCGCACTCGGACACACACAGAAACTCCCGGAGCTGGAAAATGCATTTAAAAAAATAGTGTTTAATTTCCCTGATGATAAACTGATCGTTCCGCTCATTAAACAACACCTGGCATTTATTGATTCGAACAGGGTGACGATGGAAGAACGTATCGTTGCATTAAGTGAGCAGAACATGGATAAAAGGTTTATCCAGGAGCCCGAAATTGAGCAGCCTGCAGTTTTAAATCAGAAACCTGCCGTAAGAACCGGCCCCGCTTCCGGCACCAAAGAGAAAAGCTCTTTACCCGAAGCAGCAAGGACCCTTGCTGAGGAAGAAACCGGGATTTTTAGAAAAGAAGATGCTGCCGATCATTATTTCGTTGTGAATATCGCCGACCCTTCGGTCAATTTAAGTTCTTCACGCTTTGGAATCGGGCAGTTTAACCGCGCTAATTTGCCTGGTTCTGCAATTAAACATCAATTAAAACCTGTTTCTAACGAAAATCAATTGATATTTGTAGGTCCGTTTTCAGGGAAAGAGGCAGCAACAACCTATTTGAATAATATTGCCCCCCTAATGAGGGATATTATGAAAATACCTGCCGGTAAGTACAGTATTTTCCTGATCAATCATCCAAATCTTGATAAGATCATTGATAAAGAGACGCTTGAACTATATGTTGAATATTATAAAAAGAATTATTAATCCTGCAGGAATATGAATACCCAATTGTCGCAGCAAGACTTAAATCGCTATACTATCCTGTTCTGGAAATGGATCATAGGATTGATTGCATTTGGAGCAATACTGATCTTCAGCATCGGACTAGGATTATTTGGCAGACTTCCTGACCTGCGTGCGCTCGAAAACCCTAAAAGTAATCAGGCATCAGAGGTCATATCAAATGACAATATCGTTTTAGGTACTTATTACGTTCAGAATCGCTCGAATGTACGCTATGATGAAATTTCTCCTAATGTAATAAATGCCCTTATTGCCACTGAAGATATTCGATTTTACAATCATTCCGGGATCGACTTCAAGCGTACTTTTACCGTTATATTTTACAATCTCGCCGGGAAGCGCCAGGGGGCCAGTACAATCACTCAGCAATTGGCTCTGAACCTGTTCTCAAAGGAAGGACGGTCAAAAAATTTCATCAAACGTCTGATCCAGAAATCGCAGGAGCTCATTGTAGCTGTAAAGCTGGAACGCCAGTACACAAAAGAGGAAATCATTACCATGTACCTCAATACGGTGGATTTCGGATCGTACAATACTTATGGAATAAAATCTGCTGCAAGAACCTACTTCAGCACTACTCCGGATAAACTTGAGCCTGAGCAGGCCGCCATTCTTATCGGAATGCTCAAAGGTCCTTCCCTTTACAATCCGCACAGAAATCCGGAAAGAGCAATAAGGCGAAGGAATACCGTTATCGAAAATATGAATGATGCCAGTTATATCAGTGATGCTGAAGCAGAACGTTTAAAGCAAATTCCGATAAAGCTCGCATTCAATCCCTCGGATCATAATGAAGGATCAGCTCCGTATTTCAGGGCTGTACTCAAGAAAGATGTCCAGCAAACTCTGGAAGAGAACTCGATCTATAAAGCCGACGGAACACCCTATGATCTGGACAGGGACGGACTGAAGATTTATACTACGATCAATTCACGCATGCAGAAATATGCAGAAGAAGCTCAGCAAGAATATTTAAAAACCCTGCAGGTCCAATTCAACAATTCATGGAAGGGCCGCGATCCTTTCAACTTTAAAGAAGCCAAATCTCTGATTGATCAGGGAATGCGTCGCTCAGACCGGTATCTGCAACTCAAATCAGAAGGAAAAACCGAAGAAGAGATCATTGCGAATTTCAAAACTCCGGCACAAATGAGCATTTTCAGCTGGAGAGGAGAGATTGATACCCTGATGCGGCCAATTGACTCCATTAAATATTATAAGCTGATGCTTCGCAACTCACTTATGTCTATGGAACCCCAAACCGGAAATGTACGTGCCTGGGTGGGGGGTATAAATTTCAGTCACTTTAAATATGACCAGGTAAAAGTAGGTACCCGGCAAGTCGGATCTACATCCAAGCCATTTACCTATGCGGTTGCTATTGGAAACGGAGGTTTCTCACCGTGCTATATGGTAGATAATCAGCCGGTAAGTATCGACGCAGGTGATGGCACAACATATAACCCCAGGGCTTATAAATCATTGCCGGGGCCGATTACCCTTAAAAAGGCCCTTGCCCATTCTCAAAACAATACCACGATGTTCCTGATGAACCAGATTGGAGCCACTGCAGTATCAACGCTTATTAAAAACATGGGAATTACTAGTCCCGTGCCCGCTTTTCCTTCAATAGCTTTGGGATCTTTTGAGGCCTCGGTTTATGATATGGTAGGCGCATATTCCGTATTCGTGAATCATGGCATATGGACCGAGCCGATCTATCTTCTTCGAATAGAGGATAAAAATGGGAATGTTATCTATGAACGGAAACCCAGAATTAAAGTTGTTCTGGACGAACAAACAGCTTATGTTATGACTGACATGCTAAAAGCCGTTGTGACTGAAGGTACAGGCGTGAGATTAGGCTGGAAATATAAGCTTAACAATCCGATTGGCGGCAAGACCGGTACCACCAATAACAACTCCGACGGCTGGTTCATGGGAATTACACCCGAACTGGTAACCGGCGTATGGACGGGTGCAGAAGACAGAGCCATACATTTTAGTACAACCAATTTCGGAGAGGGTGCTAATACAGCTCTTCCAATTTTTGCCATCTACATGCAAAAAGTCTATGCCGACCCTGCGCTGAAGTATACCAAAGGAGATTTCCCGCTTCCAAAGGGAGGGGTAACAACCATAATTGACTGCGGTGCCTATACTAAGCAACAATCCGGAGAGACCGAACTGGATAAAAAGCTTGGATTCTGATATGATATGAATACCGCATGTATTGATATGAATATGTGCAGAATGCCGGCAGCTTTGGGCTCCATCCTGATATGAAAAAATTTGATTATCGCCTCGAATTAAAGAATATTCCTCAAAAACCGGGTGTTTATCAGTTCTGGTCAGACACGGATGAGCTTATTTATATCGGCAAAGCCAAAAACCTAAAAAACAGAGTTTCATCCTATTTCAATAAGGACAATTTCAGGGTAAATGCCAAAACAAGGGTACTCGTAAGTAAGATCAATAAGATCACATTTACCATTGTTGATACTGAAATTGATGCCTGGCTACTGGAAAACAGCCTGATCAAGAAGCACCAGCCTAAGTACAATGTGATGCTGAAGGATGATAAAACCTATCCATGGATCATCATCAAAAACGAAAAATTTCCACGTATATTCTGGACAAGAAAGATCATCCGTGATGGTTCTACCTATTTTGGGCCCTATGCCTCCGTCGGCATGATGCATACAATTTTAGGGATGATCAAAGAGATCTATCCTTTAAGAACCTGTACGCTTCCTCTTACCCGGGAGAATATTCATTCAGGAAAATTCAGGGTTTGTCTGGAATATCAGATCGGAAATTGTAAAGGACCTTGTCAGGCCTATCAAACAGAGGAAGATTATAATCAGAGTATTGCAGAGATTAAAGATATCCTGAATGGGAAAACGGGTGCGGTGATCAGACGCCTGAAGGGACAGATGGAAGAGTCTGTCGCCGGATTAAATTTTGAGCTTGCACATAATTTAAAGCGAAAGTTCGATCTTCTGGATCGTTACCAGAGCAAATCAACCATTGTGAACTCCTCCATTACCAATGTGGATGTTTTCAGTATAGCGACAGATGAAAAGCATGCATTTGTTAATTTCCTGAAGGTAATGAACGGCACTGTCATCCAAACCCAGACACTTGAAATGAAAAAGCGCCTGGATGAAACTGATGAAGAACTATTGAGCATTGCCATTACCGAATTCCGAACAAGGTTTGACAGCAGTTCAAAAGAGATCATTATTCCTTTTGAGCTGGAGCTTCCTGATTCAGGAATAAAATTCACAATTCCAAAACTTGGCGAGAAGAAGAAATTGCTGGAACTATCCCAGAAAAACGTGGCCTTTTTTAAACGGGAAAAATTAGACCAGTATGAAAAGCTGAATCCGGGTTTAAGAACAGATCGCTTGCTTACACAGATGATGAAGGATCTTCGTCTTAATCAGTTACCGCAGCATATTGAATGTTTTGATAACTCCAATTTCCATGGAAAATTTCCGGTATCTGCGATCGTGGTCTTTAAGGATGCTAAACCATCAAAAAAAGATTACAGGCATTTCAATGTAAAAACGGTTGAAGGCCCTGACGATTTTGCGACAATGGAAGAGGCTGTATTCAGAAGGTACAGAAGAATGCTGGATGAAAATCAAACACTGCCTCAGTTGATCATTATTGATGGCGGTAAGGGACAGCTATCATCAGCAATTAAGAGTTTAAAATTACTGAACATAGATAAGCAGGTAACCATAATTGGTATAGCCAAACGCCTGGAAGAGATCTACTACCCGGGTGATCAGTATCCTATGTACCTGGATAAAAAATCGGAGACTTTAAAAATTATTCAGCAGCTGAGAGATGAAGCTCACCGTTTTGGAATTACATTTCACAGAAAAAAACGAAATAAAGCCACGCTGGCTACAGAACTTGAAAATATTCCGGGTGTTGGGAGAGCTACGTCCGAAAAATTATTACGACACTTCAAATCTGTAAAAAATATAAAAGAGGCTACAGAAAAAGAACTTCTTAAGCTATTGAACAAAAGTCAGACAGCTGCTTTATTGGAATATTTTAAATAAAAACGCCAGCCTGACATTAAGCAGGCTGGCGTTTTTTAAGTATTTTCAGACCCTGATCAGAATGACCAGAGATCATGCTCGAAATCCATCAGGGCCTTTTTAACACGCTCTGATTCATAAAGTCTGTCGATTCCCACCGCATAATCTTTTATTCTAAGATCCTCAGGATTAGACTCTTTGACGATATAACTGGCAAAAACACGCTTCATAAATATATCATCGAAGCTAAGTCCCGTGGCATCATTATTCCGGTTAACAACGGCCTTAGTAACCAGTAGATGGCGAGCCTCCGGAAAATAGATCCAGAATGCCGGTTGTTCATCAAAAGCTTGTCCCGCTGCTGAAATACGAATCATCGGAGCAATACCAATAATACGCGGTTCAAAAACAGAACGCTGCCTATCAAATATCCAGTCTTCTTTGATCCGGAATTTTACAATACTGTCAGGATTAAATTCACCTGCTTTCACAACAGTTCCTGTCTGGTTTCCGTCTTTATCAAATATTGGTACCAGAACACTATCAGCAAACTTTGCCATTGCCTGTTCAGGTTTGAGAACAACATTGAATTCATCCCCATTTACATCATCTTTGGTACTGCTTGCATCATAGGCAGTAAGTTCACCAGCCTGAATCGCATCTGTTAAAATAGTGATCAGCCTTGATTTAGGCGAAGAAAAGATCATGTTCATCTTATCACGAACATCAATCTCTCTCCAAACACGCTTACTGTACATCACATCCGACTCCCTTAAACTCGCATATGGAGCAACCTTCGCACTAAGCACGTTAGCTTTCTGGTAATATCCATCCAACGGCTTATCTGCCGGCTTGGGTTTGGTATCATTACTTAAATTAGGAGCCTGAGCACTCAACTGAAGAGCTCCTGCTATCAGGACCAGGGCAAAAAATATCTTTTTCATACCACTTAATTTGCTTTAAAGGCCATAGGATCAAGCTGTCTTTGAGTCCCATCCGGGCCAACTGCTACAATATCATCAAATATAACCCTTGTGCCAGGTGTTATTGCGGCAATCGCCGCACGCATCTGGGCACTGAATGTATTACCATTGGCCTGTAATACTACAACATCCGCACGCGGCCTGGCTATAACCAGACTAAAACGGGTAACATCAAACTTTGCATCAAAGTCGAAAGCTTCAAGAATAGCAAATATTGAACTCTGCGACTTGATAACCACTGAGCTGAGGCTGCCTCCTGTTTTTCCGGCAAACTTAGCCTTGGGATCAGGAATCCGCTTGACACGAAAATCTGAAGAACCAATATTTTGAACCTTACCCCCGATATTGGCCGCTACATTAACTTTTGCAGTGGTACCGGGTGAATTTACGGTTACAATATATTTACCATTAGAGCCCGAAATATTTCCTCCGCTGATAGTCACTGCCAGATTTTCCTTAGGAATACCCGGGGCTGAAACTGATACCGGATTCGGTACACCTACATAAAAAACATTCATTTTATCCGGTGATACAACGGCCGATGGACGTGCAACCTGATACTTCTGTTCTGTAGTAGTGTATGTTTTTATCGTACCATCCGTTTGCTTTACGCGAACGGTACCAGTCCAGCTGAATATACCTTCTTTACCTGTATTAACTGTATAAGTTCCTTTCCCGTCTTTCACCTGCAGCCTGGAACCGCCTACTGATATTTCAGGGCTTGATTTCGAATCAGAAGCAGTTAAGAATACCTCAGCTGTATAAGACTGACCCATAATCAGATAAGATGTAGGAGCTACTGCAACTGCAGAAAACTGGTCGAGATTAACAACAGCGACATCCATTTGCCCAAGAATTCTTTTAACAACCTCTGCTTCGGCATTCTTGGTATCTGCCCGGATCTTTGCTAAAGCAGTTATGGCTGCTGTAAGTGGAATACCGTCACCAAAATTCGACTGTTCCCAGCTTCTGATAACTCCCCCACGGTTTGGCGGATCCTTTGCCTCGAGCGAAAAACTGATATTCTTACGATCCTTTTCATCAAGAAGTGCCAGTAACTTAGAACGCGTGTCGTTGATCTTCTTTTTCAAATCCGTTGCACGTTTCTGATTGATCATTAACCTCGGAGAAATGTCAAGATTATCTCTCTTACTAATATCACCTGTAGCTTCATTATAACCCCCGCCTTCTTTTTCAAAAAGCTTTTGAAGCTCTGCTACATAAGAGTCCAGTTCTGTGGTATATGAACTTGCCTTTTTAGCTTTATCATATATCGGACGTGCTCTTACAGGTTCATCCTTTAGTTTAGTTGCTTCAAATGAAGCATATGTAGCATCAACCCCACTTTGAACATTCTGGGTTGAGGCATTTAAACTATCTGTTAAATTTTTGAAAGCTTCTAAAATTGAATCACTGACATTCAGTGCAACTAAACCCAGTAATACCAGGTAGAGTATTCCAATCATTTTCTGCCTTGGGGTTTGTTTACCTCCAGCCATGCAATTTTATTTAAAAATTTAAAGATCTATAATACTATCTATTAGCCGCGGTTAGGCTGATTCATTGCAGAAAGCATATTTCCATAAATAGAATTTAAGGAAGATAAGTTCTTCGCCAATTTGCCAACTTCTTCTTTGAACTGCTTGGAGTCTTCCATTGATTCATTGAAGTTTTGCATAGTCAGTGAAAGATTCTGATAGAATTTATTCATGGATTTTAAATGCGCGCTTGAATCCTGTAATTCGAGTTCATATACTGCGTTTAAAGCCGAAATATTCTTAGCAAGCGAATTTACCTGCTCATGGTATGATCTGGAATCTATATTAGTATCTGCCATTTCTCTCAGGCTTACTGTTGCCCTCTCGAATGCAGCATTCAGATTATCAAAACTTCCTGATGCAGTTTTTACTTTGGCAGTTAATTCGTTGGTAGCTCCTGCTGAATCGGCCATACCTGAAATAGCAGACACTTTCTCTCCGAAAGTTCTCAGGCCCGAACCGAGACTTTCAATCAATTCAGGACCAATTTTGGCATCGACCATCATTTTATCCAAAGCAGCGGTTGATGAACCGGATGTGCCTGAAGCTGAACGTGATGCCTCTCCATTAAAATCGTCGTCCAGTTCAGGGTAAACACGGGTCCAATCGGGATCTGTTGCCTCTGCCTGAAAACCAAGTATAAAAAATAACAGTGCTTCTGTAATTAATCCCACTGCAATCATGATCTCTCCACCCTTCCAGTGCAAGATCTTGAACATCAGACCAACAATTACGACTGATGCACCCCATGAAATTAATGTATTGATACCAAGTTTGAATTTTTTCTTTTGAGCCATAATATTATATACGATTTAATATAAGAGAGAGAATTTCTTTAATTAGAGTTTGTCTTTAATGTCACGACCCTGGTATTTGGTTATACTACGAAAGCCGATATATGATTTTGCTGTGTCCTGATATTCGAAACTGCTTGCAGAATTCTGAAGAAAATAACCAATGTCTTTCCATGAACCACCACGAACCACCTTACGTTTCATAACTTCGGGATCTTCGGCACGGGCTTCATAGCTAAATGAAGGGTTCATATCATGTGTAAATGTTGAAGATGATTCATCGTAAGCAGAAGATGTCCACTCCGCAACATTTCCAGCCATATTGTATAAGCCGAAGTCATTAGGAAAATAGGCCTTTACATTCACAGTAAATGGCCCGCCGTCATCAATATAATTACCCCTTCCCGGTTTGAAATTAGCCATCAGGCATCCTTTGGCATTTCTGATATATGGTCCGCCCCATGGATAACTTGTTCCAACACGACCGCCTCTGGCAGCATACTCAAATTCAGCTTCTGTTGGAAGATCATAATCAGCACGCTTTGGAAGACGACGGCTGTCCATATAAGCTTCATTGAAACGCGTCCTCCAAACTGTAAATGCACGTGCCTGACGCCAGGTTACTCCAACTACCGGGTAGTTTGAAAATGCCGGATGTGAAAAATATCCTTTCACCATTGGTTCATTTTGAGCATAAGCAAAGTCAGCTAGCCATACCAAAGTGTCGGGATAAATACCAACTGTATCTCTCAGAATAAAATCAGAACGTTTTGCTGATTTATTGGTACGATTGTTTGCAGCCTCCCGTAATTTCATTACTGCGAAATTATATTTCAGCAATCGAACATCAAGTTCGTTACGATCAAAAACCCGGTCCTCCCCCTGGTAGTACATAGCCTGTAATTTAGGGCCATTGGCAGAAGCACCTTTTTTACCCCCCCAGATTGCACTGCCATTGCCAACTTTCTTCCAGTTGATGTACTTTTTTCCTGCATCATTCGGATCCGTCTTTCCTTTTGGTTTAAGATAATATTGATCATCCTGAAGATAAGTAGTTATGGCAATAGAATCACGTACCCAATTAACGAATTGACGGTATTCACTATTTGTGATCTCTGTCTCATCCATGTAAAAAGCCTGCACAGTTACCTGCTTGTTCTGAGATATCTGTGCAAAAGTTATGTCCTGGTCAGTTTGACCCATGATAAAAGTTCCGGCAGGAATATATACCATGCCATAAGGTACCTGATTGTTCTTAAACTTCTTAGTCGCAACACCAACCAACTCTCCATTTGTACCACCTTTACCGCAACTGGTGCCGATAACGGTCATAGCTGCAAGAACGATAAAGTATATTTTTCTCATTTTAAATGATTCCAGTTTGCATTACCTCAATAACAATAATTTCGAATATAATAAAAAAGCATATAAGATATACGACAAAACTAATCTATCCGCGTTGAAACACAACATTTCAATTAAAAATATTATAAAATTTCAGGATAAATTAAAACGCCAGTTTAATGCAACGATTACACGAGCGATAAAATTTTCTATTAGTACGTATAAATTACGTTCAGGGTTCGTATTTATATAAATAAAAAATCTGCTCTTAAAATAAGCAGTATTGCTGCCTATTTATTAACCAGCTTGATATATCGCTCAAGTGCCATAGTCATACTTGGGGCTTCCGGGGTGGGTGCGGGTATATTAAGTACCAGTTCATGTTCCAGAACTGCCTTATGAGTACTTGCTCCGAAAGCAGCAATACGGGTGTAATTCTGCTTAAAATCGGGAAAATTGATAAAAAGGGAGTGAATACTGCTCGGGCTAAAAAATGCGATCACATCATAAAATACCTCAGCCAGGTCAGAAAGATCACTGCAGACCGTATGAAATAATACAGCCGGCTTAAAGTCATAGCCATTGGCACTTAGAAATTTCTGTGTTTCTTCGGCAGCCACATCCGAACACGGATATAAAAATTTCTCAGCAGTATGCTTTTTAAGCAGATCTGCCAAATCGGCCGCTGTTTGTTTTCCAAAAAATATCTTACGCTTTCTGTATTGAATATATTTCTGAAGATAAAGGGCAATAGTCTCTGAAATACAAAAGTATTTCATATCGGCAGGAACATCAAACCGCATTTCTTCACATATTCTGAAAAAATGATCAACCGCATTACGGCTGGTGAAAATAACTGCGGTAAAATCAGCTAAATTTATTTTCTCTTTACGAAACTCTTTTGCAGGAACGCCCTCTACATGAATGAAAGACCTGAAATCTATCTTCAGATTATACTTTTTAGCTAAATCAAAATAAGGCGACTTATCCGAATCAGGCTTTGGCAAAGTAACAAGGATACTTTTTACTTTCCTTGGTTTTTCAATTGGACTTACTTGCATATTTCTATAAAGGGCTCAATACCCAAGTGCTTTAAAAAGGATAATTAAAGGACAAAATTCGAGGGCACAA
>JBAZCD010000028.1:0-12666 GCA_041671205.1 Pedobacter sp. | reverse complement strand
TCTTAATTTAATATGCTTGCTTGCATTTCGGGTATTGGGATGTATACAGGCTCATTTTTTTAAGATATAATTAATTCTTAATGCTATAATTTTTTTCGGTAAAAAGCTGTTTTTAATTTAATTGGAAAAGTAGTATACCAGTTGGGTATATAGAGGATTGGAATGTTTAAAGGCAGCCGTAAATTATATCTTGGTGTTAGAATCAAAAAAGGTCAGAACTTTCATTATGGCTGGGTTGAGATCAGGCATGATGGAAATTTTGATAATGATAAGATCATCATTACAGGAACAGGACTTTATAAATTGTCTGAAAGAGCGATCAAAACCGGGGCTGTTTAATACCCATTGAAAGAGTTTATATATTCTGCGAATGTCTCTTTTTATTGAGGATAGTATTCCGATACTCATAAAATTGGATTATTTTTCCCAAAAAAGAGACCTATGGCAAAAAGTTTTCATTATAAGATCAGAAAGGTACATCGTTATCTGGGATTAATTCTGGGGATTCAATTTTTGTTTTGGACAGTTGGAGGGATTTATTTCAGTTGGAGTAATATGGATGATATCCATGGCGATCTCAACAGGAATCCCCAGGCTCTGATCCCTGTTCAATCAGACCTTATTTCTCCTTCAGCAATTCTTCAGAAATTAAAGGAAAAGGGAGAGTTCGACTCGATAAAAGATCTTAAGCTGATCGGGATCCTGGGTAAGGCATATTATCAGATCCAATACTTTCCTGACACTGCATCTCATGCTGATCATTCTGTGCATAAGGATAAGAATAGACCCGCTGTTCAGCTTGCTGATGCGGTTACCGGGATTCTGCGGGGACCACTGACGGAGTCTGAGGCAATTGAGATCGCTAAATCAGGTTTTAATGAAAATTCAAAGGTCGTTGAAGTGAAAAGGCTGGATGAAACGTCATTACATCATGAATACAGATTAAATCCTCTGCCTGCATTTGCCATTAGTTTTGATCATCCTTCCCGGTCTACCGTTTTTGTTTCTGCAGAATTGGGGACTATTCAAAAGATCAGAAACCAGAAATGGCGAATTTTTGATTTTCTCTGGATGATGCATACCATGGATTACAAGGGTCGGGATAATTTTGGAAACCTTTTGCTAAGGACATTTTCTATTTTCGGATTGCTTACGATTTTTTCGGGATTTGCATTATTCTATCTCAGTTCGGGTACGGTAAGAAAGGTAAAGAAACACCCGGTCAATAAGGCTTAACCGTTCAGTTTTTCGAATAAATTCTTTAATAAAAAACCCCGGTTTCAATATAAGAAGCCGGGGTCTACCTGAATATAAATGGTTAGTTTATAATTTTACACCTTGGGGTGCTTTTGGATTAGGTGGATTCGTACCCTGCAGGCTTAAGATGAAATTCGCTACATCCGAGGTTTGTTTTGGTGTCAGTGTTTTTTCCCAGGATATCATTCCTTTTTCAGGAACCCCATATTTTATGGTCTTGAAGATCGCATTGACCGTTCCGCCATGGATCCATGAATCATCAGTCAGGTTAGGCCCAACAGTTCCTTCACCCAAAGGCCCATGACAGGCGATAAAATTCTGTGTAAAGACTGCCTTTCCGGCTGCGATAATCCCGGCGTCAGAACTGGCTTTTACACTATTTTCGTCAATTATATCGCCCGATTTAGCCAGTAGTGTAGCTTTCTCAGCATCGGCGGTCTTCATTTCAATGGCATACTCTTCATCCTGAAGGGGACTCCATTCAAAAACATGGTAATTCAGCAGATAGACAATTGCAAACAGGATGGAAGCATAGAATAATCCCATAAACCAGGCAGGGGTAGGGTTGTCGAGCTCAACAATGCCGTCAAATTCATGATCCAGCATCATATCCTTTTCTTCGGATAGTGGTCTCAGACCCATTAACTTACTCCATATACTGGTCTCGGTTTTTTTAAGTTGTTCCCACTCGCCGTATTCCAGCATTCTGGCAGGCTCTTCAACCGGCAGTAGTACCGGAGTCTTGATCTCCTTTGCCATTACCTGTACGGTTTTGAGGAGTACTACTGATACGATAAGCAGGAGCAGGGCAATCAGAAATAATACAATCAGTATTTCTGAAAAAATATTTCCGGAGGTTCCTCCGGCAGGAGCTTCAGCAGCCCAAAGCGGAGTGCCAGCAAATAGTATCGCGATTGTGTAAATCAAACGTTTCATAATTCTATGCTTTATCATCATTTAATGGGAGCTCACTCATATAACCAATGTGTTTTTTATTCATTGTAATAAGCATCACACTGACAACAATGAAAAACACTAAAAATATTCCGAGCGAGGTGATCAGGTAAACATCTGCGCCCAATGATTTATCTATAAATTGTTTGAACATATCTTCTGTATTTAGTTTTTATTGTGCTTTGCTTATTGATTTGAACCTGTTCCGCCTGCCTTGATATCTGTTCCAAGCCGCTGCAGATAAGCTATGATCGCTATGATCTCTTTATCGCTTTGTACTTTTATGTTATCTTTTGCCAGGTTTGCAGTTATGCCCTCTGCCTGTGCCTTCAGGTCTGCATTTGCTTTTAGTTCATAGCCTTCGTCGTATGGTACTCCCAGGGTACGCATGGCATTGATCTTCGAAGCTGTTGTTGAAATATCCAGCGTTTGTTCGATCAGCCATGTATATGCCGGCATGATACTTCCCGGAGACATCGTAGTTGGATCCATCAGGTGATTGAACTGCCATGCGTTGGAATATTTACCCCCCTCGCGATGTAAATCAGGACCCGTACGTTTTGAACCCCAAAGGAATGGGTGATCGTACACAAATTCACCTGCTTTACTATATTCACCATATCGTTCTGTTTCTGAACGAAAGGGCCTGACCATTTGTGAGTGACAGTTAACGCAACCTTCACGGATATAAAGATCACGGCCCTGTAATTCGAGCGGACTATATGGTTTAACACTGGCAATAGTTGGAATATTGGATGATATCATAAAGGTTGGCATCATCTCAACCATACCACCGATCAGGATCACGATCAGTGACAGCACCAGGAAATACATAGGCTTACGCTCCAATGAACGGTGCCAGGTTTTCTCACCTGAGCCCGGTGCAAATGCAGGCTCCAGTGCCATTGCTTCTGCCGGTTCATCAGCTACCAGTTCTCCTGTTGCAGCAGTTTTAATCAGGTTATAACACATTACGACAACACCGGTAAGGTATAATAAACCGCCTATTGCCCTGAACATGTGCATTGGTAAGAGCTGCAGGGTAGTTTCAAGGAAGTTAGGATATTTTAACATTCCTTCCGGAGTAAACTCTTTCCACATTAAGCCCTGTGTAAATCCTGAAAGATACATTGGTATTGCATAGAAGAGAATACCCAAAGTACCTATCCAGAAGTGGAATGCGACCAGCTTTTTTGAGAAAATTTCTGTTTTGTAAATTCGGGGGACCAGCCAGTACAGGATAGCAAAGGTTAAGAAACCATTCCATCCCAATGCACCAACGTGTACGTGTGCAACGATCCAGTCGGTAAAGTGTGCGATCGCATTCACCTGCTTAAGTGAAAGCATCGGACCTTCAAATGTTGCCATACCATACGATGTAATACCAACAACCATGAATTTCAGATTGGTATCTTCACGGACTTTATCCCAGGCACCTCTCAGTGTTAATAAGCCGTTGATCATCCCACCCCAGCTTGGTGCGATCAGCATAATGGAGAATGCAACTCCAAGTGATTGGGCCCATCCCGGAAGGGAAGAATACAGGAGATGGTGCGGTCCGGCCCAGATATAAATAAAGATCAGGGTCCAGAAGTGGAGGATACTTAGTTTATAGGAATAGACCGGGCGCTGAGCCATTTTAGGAAGGAAATAATACATCATTCCCAGATAGGGGGTAGTCAGGAACAATGCAACTGCATTATGCCCGTACCACCATTGTACGAGTGCATCCTGAACTCCGGCATATAAATAATAACTCTTGAAAGCTGAAATTGGTAGCTGAAATGAATTGACAATATGCAATACAGCAACTGTAACGAATGTGGCGATATAAAACCAGATGGCCACGTACATATGCCGCTCGCGGCGCTTGATAATGGTACCGAACATATTGATACCGAATACTACCCAGATGAGTGTAATGGCAATATCGATCGGCCACTCAAGTTCTGCATATTCATGCGATGTGGTTATGCCTAATGGCAATGTAAGAGCCGCTGAGACAATAATAAGCTGCCAGCCCCAGAAGTGGATCTTGCTAAGGATGTCGCTGAACATCCTTGCCTTTAAGAGCCGCTGCAAAGAATAGTAAACACCCATGAAAATTCCGTTCCCGACAAATGCGAAAATCACTGCATTGGTGTGTAATGGACGGATCCGGCCAAAAGTAGTGTACTGATTGCCAAGGTTCATGTCCGGACTGAAAAGCTGCATTGCAATCAGAAGTCCGACAGTCATTCCGACAATCCCCCATACTACGGTGGCTATCGCGAAATTCCTTACAATTTTGTTGTCATAATTGAATTTTTCAAGCATACTGTACGTTTTTATTTATGGTGTAAAATTAAAGAGCTCAGGTGACAATCATGTGACATATCTTAAGCAAAAAATTGATCTTCGTCACTTTTCATTTCCGTTCGGTATGTCATCATCAAACAATATGCGTACTCCGGGTGTATAAGTATCATCATTCTGACCATTTTTCATTGCCCAGAAAAATGCCAGCAGAAAAATCAATGCCAGCAATACGCTGCAACCGATCAGAAAATAGAGTATGTTCATGTCAATTTATTTTTGCGAGCAAACAGATGAGTTGCAATACTCGTGAATGAAATAATAGTTACAGTACTTATGGGCATCAGTATGGCCGCAATAAGTGGCGATAATAATCCCTGCACGGCAAAGAATAACCCGATCGTATTATAAGTCAGTGAAATGCCAAAACTGATATGAATTACTTTTACAGCATCTTTTGCCTGCCGGATAAAACGGGGTAATTTTTCAAACCCTGCTCCATCCAGGATGGCGTCACAGCCGGGAGAGAAATTGTTGATATTGTCTGTAACCGCAATACCCAGGTCACTTTGTTTGAGTGCACCGGCATCGTTCAATCCATCGCCAAGCATCATTACCTTTTTATTCTGCTGCTGAAGGGCTTTTATATAGTCCAGTTTATCCTGCGGGCTCTGTTTAAAATGCATCTGATCGTCCCATGGAAATGCAGGAAGGAGGAACTCGCGTTCAGTATCCTGATCACCTGATAATAAATGCATATCCAGTGTTTTACTCAATTTGTCAAAGAGTTCTTTCAACCCCGGCCGCCATCTTTGCCTGAAACTGAAATATCCGGCATAATGATCGTTTATTTGAATATAAACAGTTCCTGTATCGGTTTTAATTGATTTTATATTCAAAAATGAGGCACTGCCAATTCTGATCAGCTGATTATTCACCATTCCTTCAATTCCTTTTCCCGGGATCTCCTTATAAACTGTAACCGGAAAGTATTCGTTGATCATCATCCATTTTACCATTTCCCTGCTCAGCGGATGGCCTGAGTTCCTGGCCAGTGAACTGATCATACACCGTTCTTCATAGTTCAAATCACCTTCAAAACTAATTTTGAAACCCTCAGGAGCTGTAATCGTGCCGGTTTTATCAAAGACCAGTGTGTTAATCCGTGCCATTTGCTCAACCACAGCAGTGTTTTTCAGGTAGAACTTATTCCTGTCAAAAATACTGAGTACTGCCGACAGGGTAAAGGGGGAACTCAGTGCGAGTGCACAGGGACAGGCAATAATCAGTACTGCCGTAAATGATTCCCATGCTTTTGTACTGTCGCCGGCCATCCACCAGAATGTTGCTGAGCCAAATGCGATGAGCAGAAGTACAACACTGAAATAGCGGCTGATTGTATCGCTGAAGGTGCCGATCTTTTTTTTCTTCCCTTCAAACGCCTCATTATTCCAGAGGCTGGTTAAATAACTTTGGGATACCGGCTTGATCACCTCCAGTTCAATCGCTTGGTTGATCTGCCTGCCGCCGGCATAAACCACTTCGCCCAGCACTTTTTGCACAGGGGCCGATTCGCCGGTGACGAAGCTGAAATCGATCAGGGCGTCGCCTTTCATTAAAATGGTATCTGCAGGAATCACTTCATTGTTTCTGATCAGGATACGGTCGCCAACTTTAAGTTCATCCATCGGTACCGGCTTTTCGGCTTGATCCGTGATGAGTGTTACCGCAACCGGGAAATAAGACCTGTAATCGCGTTCAAAAGAAAGATGATGGTAGGTGCGTTGCTGCACCCAGCGGCCAATTAAAAGAAAAAATACAAGTCCGCATAAGGTATCAACAAATCCGGCACCTGTACCGCTTACTATTTCATACACCGAGCGTATCAGCATGATTGCGATTCCCAGGGCAAGAGGGAAATCGAGGTTCAATACGTTATTCCTGAGGTTCTTCCAGGCTGATATAAAATAGTCGCGGCCACTGTAAACAACTACCGGTATTGAAAATACGAGGTTCAGCCACCCAAAGAATGATTTGAATTCATGTTCAAATGCAGCCAGCCCGAAATATTCGGGAAAGCTCAGAAGCATCACATTCCCAAAACAAAAACCGGCTACGGCAATCTTTTTTATCAGATCTCTGTCAGAAACCTTGTTTTGTTCTTTGACCACATCCTGTAAGCTGATCACAGGTTCATAACCAATTGCACTCAGCATGATTACCAGCTCCCGCAGAGAGAATTCAGTGTGTTTAAAGGTTATGGTCACCTGTTTCTTCAGGAAATCAATGCGCGAATTGATAATAGAGCTGTTTATTTTATAGAGATGCTCGAGCAGCCATAAGCAGGAACTACAATGAATTGCCGGTATGTAGAGTGTGATGATACTGATGGTATCGTCGGAGTAGTCCAGTAAAGTCCCGGCAATTTTAGGCTCATCCAGGTAGTCATAATGAGATGGAGCATCGTCCTGGGTTTTACCCGGAGTATTATTGTATGCGTAATAATTACAGAGCTGATTTTCTGAAAGGATCTTGTAAACACTCTGACAGCCAACGCAGCAGAAATCTTTTTCATCAAAATGGTACTGATCATCAGGACAGTCATTTCCGCAGTGATAACACTGGGTTAATATTTCCGGTTCAGCTTGTGGATCTGGGTTATTCATGCATCCAAAAATGATGGCTAATTCCTTATGTTGAAATGACTGTAATTATAAATTAGCGTGATTACGGTCACTTAATTTGTTAAACTTTTACATGTACTATAAATCTAATCAGATCTTTCTTCTTATAAATTTAAATATTTCTATCCACATTACACCTGCAAATGCTGCAATCAGGCAATAAATCAGATCAGCGACCGGAAGGGGTACGAACTCAAATATATTCTGGAAAGGTGTATAGTATATTGAGAGTAAAAGGATCAGGAGCGAAGCACTTAGTATCAGTGGGATTAAGGCATTTTTGTACCGTATGGTCGTGAATATTGAATAATAAAAAGACCTGTTGGAAAGAGTCAGAAAAATATTGCTCAATATCAATGTACTATAAATGATAGTCCTTACTTCAGAGATGTTATGACCTGTTTCCATGTAAAAATATCCAAGTCCAAGGCAAACCGTGGTAATGGCAAGCCCCTGTATAATGCTCATTGAGAGCTCATTAAAGGAGAAGAAGCTGCTGCTGAGCTTTCTGGGAGCTTTGTTCATCGAGTTTGCTTCGATAGGTTCATTCTCAAAAATAATGGAACAGGTAGGCCCCATGATCAGCTCCAGAAAAATAACATGAACAGGAGAGAAGATATTGGTGTATTTCCAGAACAGTAAAAGAGGAATGGTCACGATCAGAATGATGGGGATGTGGATGGAGATAATATACCGGATCGCTTTTTTCAGGTTTTCATAGATCCTTCTGCCGATCGCTATCGCTTTGACCATATTCGAAAGATCATCATCAATCAGAATTAATGATGATGCCTGCCTAGCAACATCTGATCCTTTTTTTCCCATTGCTATTCCGATATGTGCTGATTTTAAGGCTAAACTGTCATTTACACCATCGCCCGTCATCGCCACCACATGACCTTTTTGTTTCAGAATGTCAATAATCCGAAGTTTTGCTTCAGGAAACATACGGGTGTAGATATTGACATGATCTGCCTGCTTAAGTATCTCTTTATCATTCATGCTGATCAGGTCTTTCCCGTCGATGGTGTTTTCTGCTCCTCTGAACCTGCATTGTTTTGCAATAGATGAAGTGGTTAAAGCATTGTCACCGGTAATAATTTTAATCGCGATCCCGGCTTTATAGAATTGTTTGAAAACATTTTCAATATTATGTTTTGGCGGATCATAAAAGGCAAGAAGTCCGAGGAAAGTGAATGAGAAATCCTGCTGTTTTTCTGGAAATAAGTTTCCTGTATGCTGAGTCTTTGCAACTCCCAGTACCCGGTAACCCTGTGAAGCGAGTTCTTCGATTTTTTTATTTATCTTTTCCTTTTCTGCCTCTTTCAGTCCCGATACATCCATTATCTGCTCCGGAGCGCCTTTAGCGGCGATGATGCGATTTCCGGTTTTATTTTCAAATAAATGAGTCATCATCGGAGGCTGTCCGTCGAGAGGATATTCATGGATCATTTTATAGTTGAGCCTTTCATCAACTGAAATATGTTTTTTATACAGATCATGTAATGCGATCTCCATAGGGTCGAAAGGGACCGGCTCACTCGACCACATGCCGAATTCTGCTACTTCATTCAGAGAGTCCTGAGTTTTTATTTCGGAGCCATTTAATGTCTGGCCGGTTTTATGAATATAGGCCGCGGCAAGTTCCATCCGGTTTTCGGTAATAGTGCCGGTTTTATCAATGCAAATTACCGTTGATGCGCCCAGAGTTTCTACCGTATTCAGGCCCTTGACCAGGATACCCGTTTTTGAAAGTTTCCATGCTCCCAGAGCCATGAATGTTGTAAATGCGACGGGGATTTCTTCCGGTAAAATAGACATAGCCAGTGTCAGGGCTCTCAGCATACTATCCAGAAATTCCCGGGTCTGATAATAATTGATGCCGAATACCAGTAAAAAACAGATCAGGCCAACCAGGGTCATTGATTTTACAAAACTCAGGATCTGTTTGTACAGGGGAGGTTTTTCTGTCCGGATGTTTTTTGCCAGAGCCGCAAGTTTTGCCGCACGGCTTTCAGCACCGCTTGCTGTTACTTTGTACACCGCTAGTCCGGAAACTGCCAGTGTACCCTGAAAAACTGTATTATGGTCTTTATTGGTGTTCTTACTTACTGAAAAGGATTCGCCGGTAAGTACTGCTTCGTTCACTGCAAAATCATTGCAATGAACAATAATTCCGTCGGCTGCAAGCAGTGAACCTTCTTCAGAGATCAGCAAGTCGCCGGTTACAATTTCTTCAGAATTGATCTCTCTTACTTCATTATTGCGAATGACCCTGGTTTTTGTTGCAGTTAATACTTCCAGTAATGACAATGCTTTTCTGCTCCGGTAGGTTTGAAAGAAGGAGATGGCTGATACCAGAACTACAGCAGACATCAGGAAGATGGCCTCTGAAAATTCTCCCAGTAAAATATATACAATTGCTGAAGCGATAAGTAGTATGAAGACAGGCTCCAGAACCGTTTCTTTCAGAATAATGATGAACTCACTTTGCTGCTCTCCCGGAAGTGCCTGACTTTTTTTTCGTGAAGCTACCTCACTGCTGCTAAGTCCTTTAAATGGAAATGGGTTATTTGCCGCCATTAAATACGATGAATTCAGGTTGGACTAAAATGTTAAAATAGTCAATTTGATTTCAAAATTTGACTGAAACTGAAAATTCTTAATTCCGGATAATTTTAAAATGCTTAAATGATTGCTGTAAAACAGGAAATCTGAAAATCAATATTTAAGTGACGAGCATCATCCATATATCTGAGCACTGTCATGCACTTCCATTCTTAAAGCCGTAACTTTAGTTATTACAGATTATTACTCTCTCCAAATCGAAAATTTAATAATGTTGAATTAAAATTATTTTGATTTGGTTAAATAGTTTAAATGCAATCGATTCATATTATGAAAAAGATTCTTGTTACCACCGATTTTTCCTCTAACTCTAAGGCAGGTCTGCGTTTTGCGATACAGCTTGCCAGGCAGCAGGAATGTGAATTGACATTTTTTCACTCTTATCATATCATGAAGCCTTCTTCCTGGGGTGAAAAAACCTTTACAAGCTATGAAAAAAATGAAGCTGTCAAGATCAAGGATAAGCTGGAGAAGTTCGCAGCATCAGTATTTCAGGGTGTGGGCGCTGTTCCGGGGAATATTCATCACGTAATAAGCAGCTCATTTATCACGGATGCCAATATTATGAAATATGCAAGTGATCATCAGTTTGATTTCATATGTATCAGCAGACGGGGAGGTGGAAAGGTGAAAAAGATTTTTGGTACGAATACTTCCAACCTGATCCTCCATTCGGAGGTACCGGTGATTGCTGTTCCAAATACTTACAGAATTGCAAAGATCAGTTCCGTTTTATATGCTTCTGATCTGGCTCATCTTGAAAAGGAGATGAAAAAAGTGGTTGAATTCTCAAGCCCCATGGCTGCCGGAATTGAATTGATCCACCTGAATTACCCTTCAGATATAGATTATAATACAAAAGTAATTGAGAGCATGATCAAAAAATTTCCGAAATCCCATATTAAGTATAGTCTTCAAAATATCAATCTGCTTTATAACCTGGTAGTGAACTTGCAAACGGTGATCAAAAAATATAAACCCTCAGTACTGGTTATGTTTACTGATCAGAACCAGGGATTTTTCCAGAAATTATTTCTTTCCAGCAGTACGGCAGAGTATGCATTAAATACCACAGTACCTTTGCTGGTATTCAGAAAGAAATAATAGAATATTTGACGGACTTCTGGTTTTACAGATTTTAAGGACTTTCAATTTGAGCAGGCTTCAAATTCAGGATATTGATAAATTTTTAATAATTTAATCAACTTAAAGTTTGGTCTTTTTTATCTGACCTAATGAAGTCCTTATGAAGAACCCCCTGTTTAGAATCGGTGCCGTACTTGGCATTGTTATCCTGTTTTTTAGTTTTCGCGGATATATGGCTGCACCACAGCAAAGCGACTGGCCTGAATATCTTGGAGGTGCTGACAGGAATCATTATTCTTCCCTTTCGAAGATTAATTCTACTAATATAGCGTCTCTGAGGCCGGTTTGGGAATTTCATACAGGAGATTCCGGTCAGGTGCAATGCAACCCGATCATTGTTGGAAACCGCTTATTTGCAGTAACAGCTTCCAATCATCTGTTTGCGCTTGATGCGGCTACAGGTAAGGAAATATGGCGGTTTGCTCCTGAAGGCAAAGGTGCATCCAATGTAAACCGGGGAGTGGCTTACTGGACTAATGGTAAGGATAAGCGGATTCTTTTTGCCTATAAAACATGGCTTTATGCGGTGAATGTGGTTACAGGTAAGCCAATAGCCACATTTGGAGATAAGGGTAGGGTGAGCCTTAAAAGCGGACTTGGTGAAGAATCTGCTGATAAATTCGTTTCTTCCACCACCCCGGGCACTATTTTTGAGAATCTGATCATCATGCCGCTGCGCCTGGGTGAAGGCACCGGCTCAGCTCCGGGTTATATACAAGCATTCAATGTACAAACCGGAAAACTGGCCTGGGTGTTTAAAACGATACCTCATCCCGGTGAGCCCGGATATGAAACATGGCCGGCTGATGCATATAAAAATCAGGCAATTGGTGCTGCAAACAACTGGGCAGGAATGGCGGTCGACCGAAAACGGGGAATTCTGTACGTTCCAACAGGTTCGGCATCCTTCGATTTTTATGGAGGTAACCGTGAAGGTAAGAATCTCTATGCCAACTCTTTGATTGCCCTGAATGCTAAAACCGGGAAATATATCTGGCATTTCCAAACGGTGCATCATGATATCTGGGACCGGGATATTCCGGCTCCTCCAAATTTAATTACAATAAAAAGGGATGGGAAAAGCATCGATGCCGTTGCGCAGGTAACCAAATCGGGGTATATTTTTGTTTTTGACCGGCAGAACGGGACACCGCTTTTTCCGATTGATGAGATTCCCGTGCCCCAGTCTGTACTCCCGGGTGAAAAAACATGGCCAACACAGCCTATTCCCCGTTTACCTAAGCCTTTTGCAAGGCAAATCCTCACCGAAAATGATATTACGCACTTTTCAGGCAAAAGAGATTCCCTGCTTACTATTTTCCGCGAGGCGAAGAAAGGTGCTTTTGAACCGCTTGATTTCCGGCAGACCATTATCTTCCCCGGCCCTGATGGTGCCGCTGAGTGGGGCGGTGCCGCTGTTGATAAAGAAGGTATTATCTATGTAAATTCCAATGAAATGGCCTGGTTATTTAGCCTCAGTCATAAAAATTCTGCCAAAGAACCCGCAGCCAGTTCCGGTAAAACATTATACCTGAACTACTGCCAGTCCTGTCATAAATCTGATTTTTCGGGTAACCCGCAAAGCGGCTACCCGGCTTTGGTTGGGATCAGAGAACGTTTGGGACGTCCTGTTACCGGCAGACTTATTTCAAGTGGTAAGGGGATGATGCCGGGCTTTAGCCAGATCAGTAACTCTGAAAAA
>JBAZCD010000027.1:0-12823 GCA_041671205.1 Pedobacter sp. | reverse complement strand
CCATTAGAGAATATCAAGGCTATGAGGGATATTCAGAAAGTGATGATCAATGGGATTTGGGTGAAGTAAGAGATCAATTCATTGGAGGAGTTAGCTATTTATTTGAGGTCGCAAAATGCGACCTCAAATAAATAGCTAACCCTCTTCAGCTTACCACAAATACTATCAACCTTACCGTTAACTCATTGTATTTATTTCCATTTGAATTAAAGTATATTTTTAATTCAGGCAGATATCTATGTCGGAAAAAATAACATTAGCGGTAATCTCTGACACAATTATTGTAAACAAAATTTACGAGATCAGAGGACAAAAAGTCATGCTCGATAGTGATCTGGCAGAGCTTTATGGAGTTGAAACCAAACGGCTTAATGAACAAGTCAAAAGAAATTCCAATCGATTCCCGCCGGATTTTATGATGCAGCTTAATGAAACAGAATGGAGTACTTTGAGATCACAAGGTGTGATCTCAAAGCCCGGCAGAGGGGGGCGGCAATATTTACCCAATGTATTCACCGAACATGGTGTACTGATGTTATCCAGTGTACTGAATAATGAGATCGCCATTCAGGTAAATATTCAGGTCGTCAGAATATTTACACGCCTGCGCCGGATTACAGGCGAAAACAGCGAATTAAAACTGGCGATAGAAGAGATCAAAAAGAAGCAGAACAATCAGGATAAAAATATCGAACTGGTTTTTGGCTGCCTGGATGAATTGATTGAACATAAAGAAAAACCTAAATCCAGGAAGAGGATTGGTTATATGCCGGATGAACTGTAAATAATTATTCGCAACAATTAAATAACTGACTGCCAAATAATTATTCAATAGTTATACTTTTATGTTCACAAACAGTTCAACTATGCGTACCAAACTCTTCATTCTCCTGCTGTGTCTTTCCACCTCATTGATGGCACAATTACCCGGTAACATCAAACTGCAATCGGCGACAGATAACAGACAATTCAATCTTGCCAAAGAAAAGGGAAAATTTGTCGCGTTGCATTTTCTGCTTAAAACAGAATGCCCATATTGTATCCGGCATACTCAGGATTATTTTAAAAAAGCCAGCACTCTAAAAAACGTGCTTCAGGTATTTATCAAGCCCGATTCAGAGCTGGAAATCAGATCCTGGTCGGGGAAACTTGCCGCTGAGGATCTGAAAAACTTCCCGATCTACCGTGATCCGGATGCTAAATTAGCCAAGCAGTTAGGCATACCTGATGGTTATAAATTTCACAACCAAATCGTTCATTATCCGGCAACCATCCTGATTGATCCAAAAGGAAAAGAAGTTTACCGCTATATAGGTAAAAACAATTCTGATCGTCTGAGCTTTGAACAGCTTGTTTTAAAAGTAAATGAGCTACGTAAAAAATAAAACCAAAGAAAAAATTCCGAAATAAAAAATGAGTGGATATAATATATGTTTTATTGATCCCACAATAGCACATTTCTTTATAAAATCTATATACCTGAATGCCTACATTTGTTAGTCAGTCAGATGCTTTGAGACTCCTGGAAACCAGACAACTCCCAATGAAGACGCAATACTTATTGAGTATTGCTTTTGTTGTATTGGTTTCTGCCCTATGTTATCTTTCAGATAGTTATCTGGGATACAAAACCGTCGCATTAATTCTTCTCATGGTTGTATCTTTTATAGCTATGCTATTTGAAATTCTTCCTGTTTTACTTGCTGCATTATTGAGTGCGCTCATCTGGAATTTCTTCTTTATCCCTCCCATATTTACCCTTCACATCGATAATACGGAAGATATTTTAATGTTCTTGTTATACTTTCTGATTGCTCTGGTTCATGCTGTACTAACATTCAAGCTCCGGGAAGCAGAGGTAAAAGCGAGAGACAAGGAAGAAAAGGAAAAAACTATCAAACTCTATAATACCTTACTTAACTCACTTTCACACGAATTGAGAACACCTATTTCAACAATTATAGGTGCCATAGACACTTTAACTGAACATAAAGACAAACTATCAGCAACCAATCAAACAGAATTACTGAATGAAATTGATATAGCAAGTATTCGCTTAAACAGGCAGGTTGAAAATCTCTTAAGTATGAGCAGGCTCGAAAGCGGGATACTTAAACCCAAAAATGACTGGTGCGATATCAATGAACTCATCTGCTCACATATTGATAAACTACCCGATTCTACCGGTCACAAGATCGAATTCAGGGAAGAGGAGGGATTGCCGCTCTTTAAATTAGATGCTGGTTTATTAGATCAGATATTGCACAACATCATTCATAATGCTTTACAATATACCCCCGAACATTCCATAATTACTGTTTCTGCACATCACATGGAAGGCAACTGTATCATTCGTATCAGCGATAATGGAAATGGATTCCCCGATGGTGAAATAGATCTGGTATTTGAAAAATTTTACCGTTTGAGGAATACTAAAACGGGCGGCAGCGGACTAGGCTTATCCATCGTCAGAGGATTTACTGAGGCTATGAACGGGAAAGTATCCCTTGAGAACAATCAAAAAGGGGGAGCCCTGTTCACTATACAAATTATGGCAGAAACTTCATTTATAGGTAATTTGAAGCATGAATAAAGCAGAAATACTAATCATAGACGATGAACCGCAAATCCTGAAGTTGCTTGAAATTACTCTTGAAAGCCATGATTTTAAAGTATGGAAAGCCGAAACAGGAAAAGCAGGTATCATTTTGGCCGCCAATCATCCGCCTGAATTAATTTTATTGGATATTGGATTACCAGATAAAAGCGGGCATGAAATACTAAAAGAGCTAAGAATCTGGTATAACAAAGCAATCATCATTCTTTCCGTTCAGAATAATGAAAACGATATTGTTTCAGCATTGGATAACGGAGCAACTGACTACCTGTGCAAACCTTTCCGCACTGCGGAATTACTGGCAAGGATACGTTCGGCTATTCGTCTGTATCAAACTAAAAACAATAGCAGTATTATTGAATCCGGCGATCTCCGGATCGATCTTGCAGCAAGAACAGTCAGTAAAAATAATGAACTGCTCAAACTTACTTCGACAGAATTCAATCTGATGGCAATTTTTGCTAAAAATCAGGGGCGTGTTTTAACACACCAATTCATTTTAAAGGAGATCTGGGGTGTTGGTTTTCAAACTGAGACCCAATACCTGAGAGTTTTTGTCGGGACTCTTCGAAAAAAAATTGAGGAGGTCCCAACCCAGGCCAAAAGAATTATAACTGAAAACGGTGTTGGCTATCGTTTTTCATAAAAACAACTTGCCAATCTTTATCTTTCCTTTATACAGACAAGCTGATCTTTTATAATTTACCGATGATCTAAGAGCCAACTTTGCATAGTCAAAATAAGGCGTATGGAAAAGTTGAACAATGATATAAACAGTAAAGTAACTGCCGCCTCTCTCTTGGTCGCATTGGGTATTATTTATGGAGACATCGGAACAAGTCCATTATATGCCTTGAGGGCAGTTATTGGCGAAAGACCTATCGAACCCATCTTAGTTTATGGAGGAGTTTCCTGTATCTTCTGGACTCTGGTGCTTCAAACCAGTATTAAATATATCTGGCTAACCTTAAAAGCAGATAATGAAGGAGAAGGTGGCATTTTTTCGTTATATGCCCTGGTAAGACGATATGGAAAAAAATTAGTTATCCCAACTATTTTAGGAGCCACTACTTTGCTCGCAGATGGTATTATTACTCCGCCAATATCCGTTGCTTCGGCCATCGAAGGGCTTGGAATGGTTAAGGGATTAGAAAACCTTATTGTACCGGGAAATGGTTTAAGTATCGGAATAGTGGTTTGTATTCTTTCTATTCTGTTTTTCTTTCAACGATTTGGCACCCAAATAATTGGTAAATTCTTTGGACCGATCATGACTGTCTGGTTCACCATGCTGTTAGTTGTTGGCATAAGCCAAATTATACATTTCCCGGATGTTCTAAAAGCATTAAGCCCGTACTATGCTTATGAATTACTTGTAATATATCCCCATGGGTTCTGGTTATTGGGTGCAGTTTTTTTATGCACAACCGGAGCTGAAGCATTATACTCAGACCTGGGACATTGCGGCATCAAAAACATCCGGATTACCTGGATTTTTGTTAAAACAAGTCTGGTAGCTTGTTACCTTGGTCAGGCGGCCTGGATGATGCATCAGGAGCAATTCACATTGAATGGCAGAAATCCATTTTATGAAACTATACCTGATTGGTTTTTACTGCCCAGCATTGGTATTGCTACAGCAGCTACTATTATTGCTTCTCAGGCCTTAATCAGCGGAAGTTTTACATTGATTAGTGAAGCAATAAACCTGAATTTTTGGCCAAGAGTAACGGTAAAGCAACCTACTGAAACCAAAGGCCAGATTTATATTCCAAGTGTCAATTCAATTCTTTGGTTTGGTTGTGTTCTAATGATTCTATACTTCAAAGAATCGGGACATATGGAAGCAGCCTATGGCTTTTCAATCACCATTACAATGATGATGACTACCCTGCTATTAAGCTATTTTCTTTTTTACAAACTCAAATGGAACCGGTTTTTAGTATTTGGACTTCTGCTCTTATTTGCAACAGTTGAAACTTCCTTTTTTATAGCCAATGTGGCTAAAATTAAAGAGCGCTGGATGTTCCTGTTCTTCGAATTATTTATTTTCTCAGTGATGTATGTGTGGTACTACGCCAGAAAAATAAACAACCGGTTTACAAAATTTTCTGACCTCGGAAAGCACGCACCCCTCATTAAAGAATTGAGTGAAGATAATACCATACCTAAATTTTCAACTCATTTGATTTATCTGACCAAAGCAAATAACAGGCATGAAATCGAAGAGAAAATTATCAGATCCATTTTTGCAAAAAAACCTAAACGTGCAGATGTCTATTGGTTTCTTCATATCAACCGGACTGAGCATCCCTATACACTTTCTTATGACGTTTCAGAACTTATAGATGATAAACTCATCAGAATTAATATCAACGTGGGCTTCCGGATTCAGCCAAGAACAGAACTATACTTCAAAAAAGTGGTTCAGGATTTGGTTGCAAGCAAAGAATTGAAATTACATATCCGGCCGGATGGTTCAAGCAAATACAATAATGAACCCGATTTCAAATTTGTGGTCATAGAAAAATTCCTTTCTGTAGAAAACGAATTTGCATTGAAAGAAGGTCTACTTCTCAACTCCTATTTCTTCCTAAAACGTATGGGACAAAGTGATGAAAAAGCATTTGGCTTAGACAAAAGCGATGTAGCGGTAGAGCAGGTGCCACTGATTTATCAACCCAGTAACAATATCCCACTCAAAAGAAATAGCGGTGCTTCCTGAGGTTGGGATTGGTTAATCAGGAAAATTTTTTAAATTAAATGAGTCTGAATAAATTTGAGTAAAAGGCCAGTCCAGAAAAAAATTAAACCAAATCAATTGAAAAAAATACTATTGACTGCTCTGGTCTTTCAGACTGTAAGTTTATTTGCCCAGAATGACTCGCTAAAAAACCTGACGTTTAGTGCTTATGCTGAACTATACTACAGCTATGATTTTGCCAAACCGGCAAATCATGAAAAACCGGATTTTATATATAATCACAAAAGACATAATGAGATCAGGACAAACCTCATTCTGCTTAAAACAAATTATTCGGCCACAAATGTCAGGGCAAATTTGGGTTTAATGGCAGGACATTATTCCAGATACAATCTGAGTGCAGAGCCGGACTGGGCCAGACATCTGTATGAAGCTAATATTGGAATTAAATTATCAAAGGGGCAAAATTTGTGGTTAGACGCAGGTATTCTACCTTCTCATATTGGATTTGAAAGTGCGATCAGTGCCGACTGCTGGAACTTAACAAGAAGTATTCTCGCCGAAAATTCTCCTTACTACGAAACAGGGATCAGACTAGGCTATTCCACAAAAAAAGGAAATCTCAATCTGACATTTTTGGTTTTAAACGGATGGCAAAGAATTAAAAAACTGAATTTAGTTCAAAAGCCGTCCCTGGGGATTCAGGTAAACTATAAGCCTTCTGAAAAATTGCTCCTGAACTACAGGAATTTCACGGGAACAGACATTCAGAATAATTTCAATGCATTACGAACCTTTCATAATCTTTATATGCAATTTGAGGCGAGCAAAAAAGTCGGGATGATTGCCGGTTTTGATATTGGCAGCGACAAATACAACAGTACCGATTATGGAATATGGTATTCGCCTGTATTGATTATGAGATATTTGGCCAGCGAACGGGTTAAACTGGCCATCCGCGGAGAATATTACAACGATAAGAACCGGATCATTATCGCAACAAATAACCTTTATGGTTTAAGAATATCTGGTATCTCGGGCAATTTCGACTATCAAATAAGCAAAAAGCTTCAGTTCAGGATCGAAGGCAAGGTCTACCATGCAGGGGAAAGGGATTTTAGTAACAATTCAGCTGAAAACTATTCTCTTACTACGAATATGACCATTAAACTCTGATACAGAAATGGCTCTTGGCGCTCATTACCAACCTTTCTTTATTTTCTAATAAATTTTCACCTGTTCAATTCAGCTCTGAATTCAGAACAATTATTTACATTTTAATTTATCTTACCTTTATTAAAATCTAAAGCCAATTCTTATGTTTTTAATTATCATTGGAATATTTGCCATTATTGCCAGTTTTTTTATGGCCTCTCAGGATGGCCCGGCAGCACGATTCAGTACCATCACCCGTATTGGAGCGGTCATATTAGTAATTATCGGTGCATCCTTATCGATGTTCAAAGTGGTCGAATCCGGCGAAGTTGGTGTTAAAACACTTTTTGGAAAAGTTAATAATGATGTTTTGTATAGTGGTTTGAATATTGTAAACCCCATGATGAAGGTGACTACTTTTGATGTAAAAACCCAAAATTATACCATGTCCGGGGTGAATGATGAAGGCCATAAAGTTGGCGATGATGCGATCAGGGTTCTTTCGGCCGATGGTCTTGAAGTGATCATTGATCTCTCAGTACTATTTAAAGTTAAGCCTTCTGCTGCACCCGAAATTCTTCGTACCATCGGTACAGATTATCTGGATAAGATCGTTCGACCTATCTCCCGTACAGCCATAAGAGATAATGCCGTTTCTTATGATGCTGTGGCACTTTATTCAAGTAAACGAGATGAATTTCAAAATAAAATATTTAATACAATCAACAAAAGTTTTACTAAACGCGGACTAGAGCTTGAGCAGCTGCTGGTCAGAAATATTACTTTACCCGCATCGGTAAAAACAACCATTGAGTCAAAAATCAATGCAGAACAGGACGCCCAGAAAATGACCTTTGTACTCCAAAAAGAAAGACAGGAAGCAGAACGAAAACGAGTTGAAGCGCAGGGTATCGCAGATTACCAACGCATCTTATCTACCGGATTGAGTGATAAGCAACTCCAATATGAAACAATTAAAGCTCAGAAGGAGATTGCACTTTCACCAAACACGAAGATAATCATCATGGGAAACGGTAAAAATGCTCCGATCATACTGGGAGGGAATTGATTTATCAGTGTATTTAAGGGTCAGAAAGGGAAAATCACCGGGAAGATGTTCGGGGTATTAGCGGTGCAAACCCTTCAGAATGAGACCGGCGTCCCGGCTGCGTTTTCGGGTAAGCTGGCGGGTGGGAACCATCATGCTAAATTTGTCCCCCCCCGTTTTCGACAGTCTTGCAGAAAACAGCTTCCCGAATAAGGGAATGGCTGAATTGAGCCAAATGAACCGGAAAATTAAAGAAGAAAAAGAGTTAAGGAAGGAAGGGTATCAGGAACGGATCGGACTTCTGAAACTAAATCGCAGAAAACATTCCAATTCCCTGCAAAAGGAACTATTTGGTCACTATCATTTCCTGAATCAAAACGGTGAAAAAAAGAGCCTGAATGAGCTTTTCGCAAATGCCTCTTATAAAAATCCTCCTGCCGGTGCAGGGGAATGTGCTGGTCCGAAACTTCTCCAATATGCCTTTCAGCAAAATATGAAACCATTGGCAATCGCTGAATTCTGGTGGGGCCAATCCCCAAAATCAGAGCAATGGAAACACGCCCATTATTATCCCTGCTGCCGCGAGAAATGCGAACCCATTTTGGCGCATATGCTGGATGGATTAGATTGTGAAATACCACTCTGATTCACTAATTTAATCTGAGCGGAGTTATGCACATCAATAATCAAAAACTGAATGCGCGGAATGGCTTTGGTATCATGAAAATTGATAACTTTAAGATAACAGCCGATACTGATGCCGAAATTCTCCTGATGGAAGTTCCCATGAACTGATCGTACTTCCGGAACATAAAGATTTATTAAAATTTCATTATGTCAAATATTGAATTGATCATTGAAGAACGTGCAGCCAGTATAGGCAACTTTCTGGTTGGGTGTTTACTTCCATTCCGGCAAAAAAGAATGGTTGGGCCTTTTATTTTTATTGACCATATGGGTCCGGTAAGGATGTCTGAACGTGAAAATTTCGATGTGCTTCCCCATCCTCATATTGGACTTTCTACTCTTACCTTTCTTTTTGAAGGCAGCATTATGCACCGCGACAGCATGGGTAATGTACAGGAGATCAAGCCTGGAGAAGTCAACTGGATGACCGCAGGTAAAGGTATTGTGCATTCTGAAAGAACACCGGAATATTTAAGGTATTCTGAAAAAGAAATGCATGGCCTGCAGATCTGGGTAGCATTACCCAAAGAACTGGAGCAGATGGAGCCTGAATTTTTTCACCTGGACAGTTCCCGGATCCCTTCATGGACAGATGGCTATACCCGGTTTAAGCTCATTGCCGGTGAAGCATTTGGCAAAAAATCGCCTGTGCCTGTTTACAGTAAATTATATATGCTGGAGATAAAAAGTGCAATTCGTCAGCGAATAAAACCCGGACATGAGTTGTATGGTGAATCAGGTTTATATATTCTTGAAGGAAGTATTGAAAACGAAGGGAATATCTATGGTCCAAAACACATATTAATCGCCAAAGACAGCTCTTTATGCGAATTTGTGATGGAAGCAAACACAACAATTTATATTTTCGGCGGAGAACCATTCCCGGAGGAACGATTTATTGACTGGAATTTTGCTGGAAGCAATAAGGAAATTATTTCAGAAGCAAGAGAAAAATGGATTGCGCAGGGCTTCCCTAAAATTAAGGGAGATGAAAATGAGTTTGTTCCCTATCCTTCTGCACTAAAAAAATAATTGCCATGACCAGAATAAATGCAGGTATTGCAAAAGAACTTTATAGAATTGAGATCAAATCACCCTCAGGAAATACCGTCATTGCCGATGAGCCTCTTGAAGCCGGCGGCAGGAATGATGGCTTTTCCCCTAAAGAATTATTAGCCTCTGCTTTAGCAGCATGTACAGCTGCTACTCTCCGCATGTATGCCGATCATAAAAAATGGGATCTGCAGGAAGTAAAACTGGAGATTGAACTGGAACAGAATGAAACTAAAACCAAAACCGATATCACACGTAAACTTGAGTTTATCGGCAATTTAACAGAGGAACAAAGAACCAGACTGCTTGCAGTTGCCAATGCCTGTCCGGTCCATAAAATACTCACCAACCCGGTTGAAATAAATACCTCCCTGATCCAGTTCCAGTAATCTGGAAACATTAAAAAAACCTGATCTTATAACTGCTCATTGTTGAACCCCTTCATCCGGTGAACGGAGTTGTCTGGCCTTAACTCAACGAACATTACCTTCCTGCTTTGGACATTCTCGTAAAAATTTTATAAATTACGCATTGTAATATTTCTGTTATGATTAAACCTTTTCGTTTTAGGTAAAACTGATTTATTCAGCTTATAAATTTTTATTAATTGAGTTTGGAAAAAATTAAAAATATCGCAGATCTTGTGCTTCAAAAGAGATTTGTCATCACTCTTTTTATTGCACTTGCACTCATTACCGGAGTCAAACAATATGCAGGCGGCTCCTATAACAATTACAAGATCTTTAAGTACACCTTTCTGCATAGCCTGGATAAGAAATCCTTGTATGAAGAGTACCCTAAAGAGTATAGGGATTCCAACCATTACGGACCTGTTTTCGCACTGGTCATTGCACCTTTTGCGCTTTTACCCGATGCACTTGGCACTTCACTCTGGAATGTGGCCAATGTCCTGATCCTGTGCATAGGCTTTTACAGCCTTCCGCTACCCCTTAAAACAAGATCAATCATTGCTTTGATCTGTGCTCATGAGGCAATTGCCGCTCTTTTAAGTTTCCAGTTCAATGTGGGTTTAGCCGGATTGATCATGCTTAGTTTTTCATATCTGGTGGGACAAAAAGAGACCCGATCGGCCTTTACTATTGCCCTTGGTACCCTGATCAAATTATATGGAATCGTGGGACTGGCATTTTTCTTTTTCAGCAAAAACAAATGGAAGTTTATCCTTTCAGGCTTGATATTACTCAGCATATTGATCATTCTGCCTGCTGCTCTGTCTTCTGCTGATTTTGTCTTCAAATCTTATGCAGACTGGTACTCATCTCTGGCCGAAAAAAACATGCAAAATGCTTCTTTAACATCCATGCAGGATATCTCGATCATGGGTATTGCACGGAGAATCACACAAGATGCAAGTATTCCCAATCTGCCATTTCTGGCGGGTGGACTATTATTGTTCCTATTACCATACACAAGAATTGGCCAATATCAGCACCCGGAATTCCGCTTAATGCTCTTATCTTCTGTATTAATATTTACCGTCATATTCAGCTCCGGATCGGAGTCGCCAACTTATATTATCGCTTTTGCAGGTGTAGCCATCTGGTTCATGATCCAGCCATCCCCAAAGAATAAAGGCATCATTTTTTTATTCGTATTCGCCCTTCTGTTAACCAGTATGTCGCCTTCAGATCTGTTTCCAAAGTTCATCCGTGATCAGTATGTACGGCCTTATTCACTAAAAGCGCTGCCATGTGTATTCATATGGTTCGCAATAATCTACCAGATGCTAACTGTTGATTTTAAAAATTATAGAAACCATGCCACCAAATAAGTTAATTTCCATCGTCATTCCAGCTTATAATGAAACTGAAAATATTCCGAAGATCTGTTCGCTGATCGATACTATTTTCAAAACTATTCCTTATTATCGGTATGAAATCATTCTGGTAGCTGATGGCTGCACAGACAACACAATGGAAACTATTGAAGAACTTATTTCAATAAATGAACGGATTTTTTACATCGAGTTCTCACGGAACTTCGGGCATCAGCTGGCCTTAAAAGCGGGTATGGATTATGCAAGCGGCGATTGTATGATTAGCCTGGATTGCGACCTTCAGCATCCGGTTGATCTTATTCCGGAATTACTAAAAAAATGGGAAGAAGGTTTTGAAGTGGTTTATACGATCCGGCAGGAGGATAAAAAACTCCCGATCGGGAAACGCCTCAGCTCTAAATTATTTTACAAAACGCTAAACAGTTTGTCTGATGTAGAAATTGAAACCGGCTCAGCAGACTTCTGGACAGAAATGTGGTTTCTGTATTAAGAAATTTTCATGAAAATGAGCCGTTTTTAAGGGGTCTCATCAAATGGATCGGATTCAGGCAAATTTCTGTAAAGTATTATCCCAATGCAAGAGTCTGTGGGAAAAGCAAATACAGTATGAAAAAGATGATCAAGTTTGCACTTCAGGGTGTAACTTCCTTTTCTGTCAGACCGTTATATGGAGCTATTTATTTAGGATTCGCCTTTTCACTCTTATCCGTAATGTATATCCCATATGTTATACATGCAATAAATACTGGAAAAGAGGTCTCAGGCTGGGCATCCATCATTATGACCATAGCTTTTTTCGGAGGATTGAAACTGATCATTCTTGGAATTATTGGAATATATGTAGGTAAGATGTTCATGCAGATTAAGAACAGGCCGAATTACATCATTCGCTCCACAAACCTAAAAAGTTCGACATTTTGATTTTACTCAGTTTTGATATCGAGGAGTTCGATATGCCTTTTGAATACGGAAAAGATATATCCTTTGAGGATCAGATAGCCATTTCAATTAAAGGGACGAACCATATTCTGGATATCCTGGATAAACATCTGGTAAAAGCTACTTTTTTCAGTACGGTGGTTTTCGCCCGGAATGCTCCTGAGCTAATCCGTAGGATCATAAATGGCGGACATGAGCTGGCATCCCATGGTTATTATCATTCCCGTTTCGAACCTGCTCACCTGGCATCATCAAGAAAAGCATTGGAAGAGATATCCGGGCAGAAAATAAAAGGCTACCGAATGGCCCGAATGAAACCTGTTGATGAAAACGAAATTACCAAAGCCGGATACCTGTATAACAGCTCAATAAACCCTACCTGGCTACCGGGGAGGTACAATAACCTGGCTAAACCAAGAACCTTTTATAAGGAAGCAGGAACCTGGCAGATACCGGCTTCTGTTAGTCCGCTTTTGCGATTCCCTCTTTTCTGGTTATCCTTTCATAATCTGCCCTTAGGCCTCTACATATGGCTGGCTGAAAAAACCCATAAAAAAGACGGTTATCTGAACATCTATTTCCATCCCTGGGAATTTACTGAATTGGGTGATCAGGTACGATTCGGTTTTCCTGCATATGTAAGCCGGAATTCCGGAGAAAAAATGATCCATAGAATGGATGCCTTTATCAGGCATTTGAAAACGAAAAACTATGCTTTTAATACAATTCAAGAATTTTCTGAACGTATTCCTGCCTGAAATCCATTATCTTTCTGATGAGAATTATAATTAATGTGATTTTGTATTGTCCAAAAACAACTCC
>JBAZCD010000026.1:0-12870 GCA_041671205.1 Pedobacter sp. | reverse complement strand
TTTTAAGAGATTATACGAGTGCGTTCGAAATGAAGATGGATCGTATACTGCTGCCTATCAAGCTCCTTCTGCATACAAGGTACAATTGGATTACCTAAGAAAATTTAATTTATTATAACATTTAAAACGGATATCCACCTATTTCGTCCGTAGATCCTTCAACCTAATTTACCAGCCAGTGTCAGGGCTAATGGACTCAACAAATTCCGAATGATCGTACCTGATAAGTGCAGTGCTGAAGGAATTTATTTCCTTCGAGGTCTGTAAAGGTTAGGTGAGAGGTTACATGCAAGACTAACGATCCAGAAAAATCGTCGTCTCTATAGCAACCAATCTTTACACATTATATGTGCAAATGGCTATGCAGTATGCACTATTGAACAACGAGGTGATACTTAAAAAAGAGTAATGCTGTTGCGGTTCGACCTCATCCGGCTTTGGTTAACCTTAATGTGCCTTAGAATTACTTAAGACAGCGATTTGCTTTAAATCTTCAACGAAATGGTTCGACATTAGTACGGTTTTGTGTACAATTAATTCAAATAACCTCTTGTAAATCAAGTATTTACAAGAGGTTATTTTATTAAGGGGATGTTTTGGGGGACGGATTATTGACTTTTTGATATGGGATTTTTATTTTAAGTTTAAAAAATAAACTAACCATTCACTAAACATATTTTTTGCTGGAATTCTTTTTGACCTTAATAAAAGCTCTTAGAATGAATTTCAGACTAGTACCATAAGTGATACTGCGACCGATGTTGCATTAGTAGGCAGACAGAAGTTTTACATAATTGGTTTTTATAGATTTTTATTAAATCCTTCCTGAACTGTGACGATCATACCAGGAATTTTTCATCCATAATGGATAAGCAGGGGATATGGAAGCCGGCACCTGCATTTACCATGCTTACCGTCCGGCAGTGTATGGGTAAGCCGGCAATCCTTAACCATTAATAGTGAACGGGAGCACTTTAAACGCGGCGACCTTCTGCAGGTGGCCAGAGAAATGAATATTAAGAAAGTGGATCAGGTCATCTCGGAAATTATAATAAACAAGCCGGATTGCCTGTAAACTTTGTTAGGGCTCAGTACCGGCAGTTCAAATCACTGATTTAAAAATATTCTTTATCTCAATTTTTCAATTCCCCGATAAGATGAAAAAAAGTTAGAATTCCGATTGTTTTATTTAATTTAAAGAACTCAAATGGGTTCTGAGCAGGACTCTTTGAAGCAATAATTCACTGATCTACTATTTGAAGAAGCATTGATGAACTTTAAATCTGCCCTGATATTACTGACAATTTTAGCTATACAGTGCGGAACAGGAAATGTTTTCACGATTTCAGCAGAAAAATCACAAAGCAGGGAAGAAAGGTATTACACTGCTGAAGATTTTAAATCCGTAAAAAAGTTCGATGCCCATATCCATATCAATACGGATGAGACCGCATTTATTAAGCTATCTCAGGAAGATAATTTTCGGTTTCTGGATATTGTTGATGACCGGCCATTCGGATTGCCCATGGCTGAACAGCAAAAATTTGCCTTTCAGCATTTGAAAGATTTTCCCGGCCAAATGGAAGTGGCCACTACATTTTCTGTAAAGGGTTTTAATAATAAGGATTGGGCTGAAAATACCATCAGCGACTTAAAGCAATCCATATCTAAAGGAGCCCGGGCAGTTAAAATATGGAAAAATATAGGAATGGATCTCCGTGATCAGAACGGAAAATTTGTAATGCTTGATGATCCCCGCCTAGCACCTATATTCAGGTTTCTTACGCAAAACAATATTCCGCTGATCGGGCATAATGGTGAACCCAGGGATTGCTGGCTGCCACTGGATAAAATGACCTTCAGTAAATCCTATTATGGCTCTCATCCGGAGTATCACATGTTCCTGCACCCGGAGTATCCATCCTATGAGGATCACATCGGATCCCGCGACAATCTGCTTGAAAGATATCCTGACCTGAAGTTTGTGGGTGCTCATTTGGGGAGTCTGGAATGGAGCCTTGATGAATTGGCAAAGCGGTTGGACCGGCTTCCGAATATGCGTGTTGATCTGTCAAGAATGACCAATTTACAATTGCACACCTTAAATAACCGGCAAAAAACCCGTAATTTTTTCATTAAATATCAGGACAGGCTGGTTTACGGTACCGATAAAGCAATTAATTCAAGTGCCGATCCGGCAGGTTTATCCAAAAGTATTCATGATTCCTGGGTACGCGACTGGATTTTCTTTGTTACAGATGATCAGATTACGTTATCCGGATTCGGAGAACTGCATGGCTTAAAATTGCCCGCAGATGTCATTGATAAAATATATTATAAAAATGCAGTGAACTGGTTATCAGCCGGTATGAAATCTGCTCAAAACTAATTGTCCCAGGTATGGAAAAAACAGAAATTTCGAAGGAACACATACAGGCTTCAGGAGCTGTAGTTAATCCTGCAATGCCTCAAAACCGGGTTGCTTCAGTAGATATTTACCGGGGTTTTGTGATGTTGCTGATGATGGCTGAGGTGCTGTCACTCCAGGATGTGGCAAAAGCATTGCCTGATAGCCAATTCTGGCAGATCATCGGTTTCAATCAGTCGCATGTTCCATGGACATGGCTGAGCTTGCATGATATGATCCAGCCTTCTTTTACCTTTCTTGTAGGTGTGGTACTGCCCTATTCTATTGCCAGCAGAAAGAACAAGGGTGCTAGTTTTGAGAGTATTCTGGGCCATACCATCAAACGTTCGCTGATCCTGATATTTCTGGGAATATTTCTTCGCTCCATGCATTCGCAGCAAACGAATTTTACCTTTGAAGATACCCTGACCCAGATCGGTTTGGGTTATACCTTCCTGGTTCTGATATCGCTGTACTCTCAGCGTATTCAGGTGGGTATGCTGGTCTTTATTTTAGCAGGATACTGGCTTGCCTTTGCACTTTACCCGCTTCCTGGTGCTGATTTCAATTATACTGCAGCCGGGGTGACCGCAAACTGGGAACATAATTTAAGCGGTTTTGCGGCTCACTGGAATAAGAATACCAATTTCGCCTGGGCTTTCGACCAGTGGTTCATGAATATTTTTCCACGTGAAAGTGTATTTATGTTCAATGGGGGAGGGTATTCAACTCTGAGTTTCATACCTACTTTGGGTACCATGGTTCTGGGATTACTTGCCGGAAACATCCTGCACTCTTCAGTCACCGCCCGTAAAAAGCTGAATAACTTTGTTCTGCTTGGCATTTGTTTGATCCTCCTTGGCATTATTCTTCATGTTTCAGGAATCAATCCAATTGTAAAGCGCATCTGGACACCGGCATGGACCATTTTCAGCGGGGGCATCTGCTTTCTCTTCCTGGCCTTCTTTTATGGCTTAATTGATATGACCGGCCGAAGGAAGGGATCATTCTTTCTGATGGTTATCGGAGTAAATTCCATTGCAGCTTATGTTATTGCTGATGGCGGAATGAGAAATTTGATTAACGATTCATTATTCATTCATCTGGGTCAGAATTTTGACCAGGCATTCGGTCCGGCTTATTCCACCCTGGTTAGCGGCGGGTTGGTGTTATTTTTCGAATGGCTGATCCTGTACTGGATGTACAGAAAAAAAATATTTATTAAAATTTAGCACCATATTTAATTCAAATGAAACTATTTTCAAACTCAGGCTATCTATGTATGCTGACACTTGCTGTGTTCATGCAAAGCTGTACCCAATCAAGCAAAACTTCCTCTGAGGAAGGGAACTCAGCCACTGAGTATTATACGATCGAAGATTTCCGGAAAGTGGAGAAGTATGATACCCATGCTCATATCAATGCTTACGATACCACTTTCATTCAGCTCGCAAAAGAAGACAATTTCAGGCTTCTTGCATTGAATGTTAATCCATCGAGTTACCCTACCGTTGAACATCAGCAGGATGTTGCGGTCAGGATGGTTAAGGCCTACCCTGATCAGGTTGCCTGGGCAACTACCTTTACGGTAGCTAACTGGGCAACAGATAAATGGCTGCCGCAAACTCTGGCTTATCTGAAAGGGTCATTTGATAATGGAGCAATAGGTGTAAAGGTTTGGAAGAATATTGGTATGGAACTTCGGGATAAAGATGGAAAGTTTGTGATGATTGATGATCCACGCTTCGACCCGGTGATTGATTTTATTGAAAAGAACGATAAGACTTTGGTAGGGCATCTGGGAGAACCGCGGAATGCCTGGTTGCCCGTGGATCAGATGACCGTTTCAGGAGATAAGAGCTATTTCAGTAAGCATCCGGAATATCATATGTTTCTGCACCCGGAATATCCTTCGTATGAAGATCAGGTGAATGCCCGTGATAAAATGCTCGAAAAGCATCCAAATATCCGCTTTGTTGGTGTTCATTTGGGAAGCCTGGAATGGAGTGTGGATGAACTGGCAAAACGTCTGGATAAGTTCCCGAATATAGCTGTAGATATGGCTGAGCGGATTTGTCATTTAGAGTATCAGTCGATAAAACAAAGAAAGAAGGTCAGAGATTTCATGATCAAATATCAGGACAGACTTATTTATGCAACGGATGACTGGGTTGGGCCTGATTCAGATCCGGCAGAACTAAAAAAGGACATTCAGGAAACCAGATTAAGTGACTGGAAGTACTTTGTGACCGATGATGAAATGAATGTTCCTTATTTTAAAGAAAAGATTCAGGGATTAAAATTACCTAAGGAGGTAATTGATAAGATCTATCGTAAAAATGCTGAAAAGTGGTTTCCGGGCATTTAGAAGGAAAAAAATCGCAGACATTACGAATAATACTTTATTTTAAGGGACTGAAAGTTTAAAACCTGCTTGCAGGTCTGATCATAATTATTTAAGCCGCCAGAGCGGATAAGAAGAAAAAACATTAAAAAAAATGAAACCATCATGATTTTGAAATAACCCTCAGGGGTATGATAATCAAATCATGATCGCTTCATCACCATTAAAATACAAAAAAACAAACAGATGAAAAATAACCGTAGAGATTTTTTGAAATTAAGCAGCCTTGCCGGTCTTGGTATTGCCGGTGGGGGTATGTTACAGGGTTTTGCAGCAGAAACCCACAAACCGAATCCTGTGGATTCACTGTATGGACGTTCAGGAATCCAATCGTTTAACATGAGTGGATATGCGGCGCCTAAAATTCCAACTGTCCGGGTGGGCTTCATCGGATTAGGTCAGCGCGGCCCAAGCCACCTGAATGCGGTTTCCAAAATTGAAGGTACCGAGATCAAGGCTTTATGCGATTTACGTCCTGCAAGTGTTGAAAAGGCTAAGAAAGTCATTGATGGTACCAGTCATAATCCGACACTTTATTCTGGCGGTACTGATGAGTGGAAAAAATTATGTGACCGTAAAGATATTGACCTGGTATATATTGCTACACCATGGGATTTGCACGTTCCAATGGCAGTCTATGCCATGAATCAGGGTAAGCATGTGACCATCGAGGTTCCGGCAGCCGTTTCGATGGAGGAATGCTGGCAACTGGTTGAAACATCTGAACGCACACGCAAACATTGCATGATGCTCGAAAACTGCTGTTATGATTTCTTTGAGCTGCTCACCTTAAATATGTCAAGACAAGGCTATTTTGGTGAACTTATTCATACTGAAGGAGCTTATATCCATAATCTGATCGATCTTAACTTTAATGATAAAGGCTATCAGAATATGTGGCGTTTAAGAGAAAATGCGACCAGAAAGGGTAGCCTTTATCCAACCCATGGTCTGGGACCTGTTTGTCAGGCCCTGAATATCAACCGCGGAGATAAAATGGATTATCTTGTATCTATGTCTTCCAATGATTTTCAGATGGGTGCAAGAGCCAGTGAACTGGCCGCAAAAAATGATTTTTATAAGGAATTTGTTGGTGCACCGTTTAACGGAAATATGAATACAACCACTATTCGCACCAACCGGGGAAAGACTATTATGATCCAGCATGATGTAACTTCACCCCGGCCGTATTCAAGGATACATCTGCTGAGCGGAACCAAAGGTACTGCATTGAAATATCCGAGCCCAAAGATATCCAATAGCCATGAGGGATGGGTTTCTGATGCAGAGTTTAAAGCATTGGAAGAGAAATACACTCCGAATATTGTTAAAAAAGTGGGTGAACTGGCTAAAAAAGTTGGAGGCCATGGTGGTATGGACTTCCTGATGAACTGGCGCCTGATCGACTGTCTGAGAAATGGTTTACCACTTGATCAGGATGTGTATGATGCGGCTTCATGGAGCGCAGTATGGCCATTAAGCGAATGGTCGGTAAACAACCGTTCAAATTCTGTGGATGTTCCAGACTTTACACGCGGCGCATGGAAAAAGAATGAACCTCATGATATTGATCTGAAAAAAGGTGGTGATACCAAAGTGAAGATATAAATGATGCTAAAAGAAAATATCCTGCTTAGGCAGGATATTTTCTTAAATATGTTTACTAATACTGCGAGGATTATAATTGACATTCAACAATTTCCGGATTAATATCCGCAGTGATTTATGTACAGTTATTCCCCCGGGGCACTGTCCCAAAACCATTCATACAGATAAACGGTTCTGTAGAAGGCCTTTCTTCCTTTTGGCCTTCAAACCTGAGCCACCCTTCAGTGGCGAAAGCATGAACACCTTTAAAATCATTAAAACTAGTGAATAACAATTTGCCATCCCGGCAATAGAGGGAGACAAGGTTACAGCGGGGGGCTTATTTCGAATTTTACTGGAAAATACCAGGATTTGCCTTCAAATTTTGTTTAATTTTCACCTAACTGCTTTCAGAAATTCTCAATTTTCACCAGTTTGTTTTCTGATACAAAACGCAATTCCTGATTCTTTTGTCATTTGTTAATAGAGGATGTTCAAATTCAAAAACTTTTTCCATACCGATTTTTGTCAGTATTGATTTCTGTCATCATTTCAATGTCACTCTCCAGCCAATTTCTAAAGCCGAGCCGCTCGGATTTGAATAGGTATTGTTTGTCAATAATCATTTAATAGTTGATACTTATGGTTCGGTGCCTCCGGATTGATATTGCTGATTCTGACCGATGAAAAATTGCCTGCATTAGTCATATAAGCATCTTGTGGCATGGAGGTATTTTGAAAGGCAAAGCCTAAATGGGTTCCGCTTAGATTCATTTCAAGTCCGTTTAATACACCTTTCATTCCTGTATTCCATTTCTGTGGTACGTTTCCCATCGGTATTTAAAAAAATATAGTCGGATGCTTTTCTCTGACTCTTACAATCAGTTTCCGGTTAAAAAGCCAGTTCTGCTTTGATTATTGAGCAACTAAACTGTTGCTATTGATCCCTTTACCAGTATTTCCTTTTTGCTCCGGAGGATCACTGCAAGAACTACGAAGCTGATAAGCGCTGCAAAATAACACCATACTGAGATCACATTTTGTTCATAAAGGATACGTGTGAACAGGTAGGATGAAAGGACAATAACACCCATCAATCTCAGCATTTTTATACTTGAAATAAAAGGAGAAACTCCGGTAGCAATAATATATAATGCACCCCCAAACCATCGGTTTGCTCCCGGGAAATCAAGATCATAACGGATGTGAGAATGCATTATTTCTGAACTTGCAGGATACATCAGCATTCCAAAGCTTAGGTACAATGCCTGAACCATACCTGCAATCATGAAATAAAAAAGTATCTTTTTTCGATTCGGCACTTTCTCGAGTATAAATATTGATAGCGGAATAAAGACCGGCCAAATGACCTGTGCAAATATTAAGAATCCATAAGTTGCAGGCTTTCCCCATTCGGAAAAACCGGGGTTCATCAATGAAAGCCAGACAATTCCCTCCAAAAGTTGTTGCACGGATAACATTAATGGAACAGATGATAAAACTTTCTGTGGCCCCGTTCCTGAATTTTTCATGGAAATAATCCCAATGACTAACAGAGCGGTACTTGAACCAAAACTTGCAGTTGAAGAGAAGCACATATTGAGTTTGGTTTAACTCCTGTAAAATGGCCGGAGGCATAATAAAGATAATAATTTAACCACAATTAATTTGGAAAGGCCTGGAGTATCAGCGGTATTTTCTTTCTCAGATTATATGAGCAAAATCATCATTTTAATTGCCTGTGGTCATTAAAATGATTTGATTTATTGCTTAAACTTGTTCTATGAAAGAGATCAATATAAAACATATTAACAATCTGCATAACGATGCGCTGAGAAGTTTAGATTTTTATAAACAGGAGATTACAATACTTACAAAGCGTCTTGAAGAGGTCGCAGCAGATAATACCGGCCATGAGGTAGCTGAAAAGGTCGAGCATTTTCAGAATCAATTCCTGATTCAACATAATAATATAGATGATTTGAAACACCGTATTCATGAAAACCTGAATAAGATAGAAGATCAGATTAAGGAATCTGCGGGGTTCATTAGCAAGGCAAGTGTTGCTGAAAATGCAGAATTGTATGAACAGTATCTTACCACAGAAAAGGTCATTAATGATGTAAGGCAGGGATTTAACCGTTTTGTCTCCAAATGGATGTAATCTGTTTGTCGGGGATGCCCTCTGTTCTGTGTTAAGGCGGATCAATAAACGTTTTCATTGTTTGTTTTACGAAAGGTTAGCTAAGTAGCTGACCTTTTTATTTTTTATCACCCGGTAAGATTCCTGGTTTTGATTGTTTAAATCTTAAAACCTGTGGTTTTATAATTTTTTCAAATTCTACGGCCCAAAAAACGATGCTGGATGCAGCAAGGGTAATAGCAAGTTCATTGAGAGAAAGAGGCTGAGTTTTGAAAATTTGATTAAAAACCGGCACATAAACAATCATCATTTGAAGTGAAGTGGTTACCAGTAGTGCAAGCAGCATTGGCTGGTTGGAAAATACACCAATTTTAAAAATGGATTCTCTGTTTGAGCGGATTGCCATCACATGCCCTAACTGACTGAAACATAAAACTGTAAACGCCATAGTCTGTCCGTGCGGGTTGTTGTTTTGAACCGCCCAGGCCTGTATAGCAAGGGTCACCAGTCCCATTAACAGTCCCACCCATAGAATATGCCAGGCCATACTGCCCCCGAATATGTTTTTAGTAGGGTTGCGGGGTGGTCGTTTCATGATATTGGATTCTGAAGGCTCTGAAGCCAGTGCCAGGCCCGGAAGCCCATCAGTGATCAGATTTATCCATAAGATATGAATGGCAAGCAGCGGAATAGGAAGTCCCAGAAATGGTGCCAGTGAGATGGCCCAGATCTCACCCGAATTTCCTGTCATGATGTATTTGATGAACTTTAAAATATTATCAAATATTCTTCTGCCATGCCTTATCGCTTTAATGATCGTTGCAAAATTGTCATCGAGCAGTATCATGTGTGCTGCTTCTTTTGAAACTTCGGTACCATTGATCCCCATTGCGATGCCGATATCCGCATTCTTCAGCGCCGGGGCATCATTTACTCCATCTCCTGTCATGGCTACAAAATTGTTTCTGCCCTGCAGTACGTGGATGATTCTTAACTTCTGTTCAGGATTTACGCGGGCGTAAACCCGTATTTTTTCAGCTACCAGACCGAATTGTACCTCATTCAATTCTGAAAGTTCAGTTCCCGTCATGACGAGATCCTCCGGAGAGGATATTATTCCCAGATCCCGGGCTATGGCCGAAGCGGTTAATTTATGATCTCCTGTAATCATAACTGGAATGATTCCGGCATCCTTGCATTGAGCAATTGCCTGTTTTGCTTCCTCTCTTGGTGGATCGATCATGCCGGCAAAACCGATCAGTGTCAAAGATGATTCCAGTTGTTCCGGATTAAGTTGTTCAGGTACCTCCTGAAAAACCCTGTAGGCATAGCCGAGTACCCGGTATCCGCTTGAGGACATGGTATTTACTTCTGCTTCAATCTCAGATAGTCTTTCTCTGCTTTGAACTTCCAGCTTTTTAAGCAGCACATCCATAGCTCCTTTAGTGATCATGATCACCCCATCTTGGGTCTGGTGGAATGTACTCATGCACTTGCGGTGTGAATCAAAAGGGATTTCAGTGATTCTGGGGAATTCTGACTCTGATTGAAGTTTATCGTAGCCTTTAATTGAGGCATACTGAACTAAGGCAAGTTCAGTCGAATCACCATGCCAGACACCATCTTCACTTTTTACACCATCGTTATTCAGAGCCATTGCACTGAGCAGAATATTCTTGTCAGGGTTAAAGAGTGTCTTTAGTTGATGATCAGCTTCAAAGATCTTCTTTACCGTCATTTTATTAAGGGTAAGAGTACCGGTTTTATCCGTACAGATATAAGTTACAGAACCCAGGGTTTCTACTGCCGGAAGTTTACGGATGAGGACATGCTGTCTGACCAGTTTCTTTGCCCCCAGGGCAAGTGAAACGGTAACCAGTGCTGGCAATGCTTCCGGGATTGCTGCCACTGCCAGAGAAATGGAAATCAAAAGCATTTCTGTAAATCGTTCGTCTCTGAGCCATCCGGATATAAAAATAATCGTACAAATCAGCAGTATTGCAAGTGAAAGGCGCTTTCCGAATGCAGCGAGTCTTTTCTGGAGCGGGGTGATATTATCAGCTTTTTGAATCATGGAAGCGATATTTCCCAGTTCGGTTTTCATACCTGTTTCAACTACGATCGCAGTTCCGCGTCCATTGGTAACGAATGTTCCTTTATAACCCATATTCGTCCGGTCGCCTAAGGGCAGTAGCTCATCATGAAGCTTTTCATTGAATTTTTCAGTGTTTTCAGACTCACCGGTAAGAGTTGATTCATCAACTTTAAGGGAATGGACTTTTATGAACCGGATATCTGCGGGTATTACATCACCGGTCTCCAAACGGATCACATCTCCTGGTACCAGGGTTGCGGCATTTATTTTAACCTCCTCATGATTACGTAATACAACAGTACTGCTGCTCGACATGTTTTTCAGGGCTTCCATGGCTTTTTCTGCCTTGTATTCCTGAATAAATCCTACCATAGCATTGAGGATAATAATGGAGAGGATGATTATGGTATCAGTAAGGTCGCCTGCAATGCCAGAAATAATTGCCGCTATTATCAGAACAACAATCATAAAATCGCTGATCTGATGGAGCAGGAGATCCCATATCGTTTTCTTTTTGCTTTCTTCTATTACATTTTCTCCGGATTCTGAAAGACGCATTTCCGCCTTCTGTTGGTCTAAACCAGCAGGAGAACTATCCAGTACCTTATAAATTTCAGAAATACTTGATAAATGCCAGCTCATTAAACCAAAATTAACAGGTTTTTTAAACCGGAATACTACGGTTTAGTAAAAGGTATAATTACGTATAAATTATTATTAGTATAGAATCACCCAGATCATTTTTTCAGATTCTCTGCCCTGTTCATATTTTCGATACCTTTTATTAATGCATCGGGATTAAAGGATATGCTGTCTATGTTTTCCTGAACCAAAAATTCTGCAAAGGCCGGAATATCACTTGGAGCCTGTCCGCACAGACCTACCTTAATATGATTTCGCTTTGCCGCCCTGATCGTTTCCCGTATTAACCCTTTTACTGCAGGATTCTCCTCATTGAATAAATAACTGACCAGGCTGGAATCGCGGTCAAGACCGAGTGTCAACTGTGTCAGATCATTAGATCCGATGGAGAAACCATCAAAAAGTTTAGCGAACTCATCGGCCAATAAAACATTGCTCGGAATTTCAATCATTACATAAACTTCCAGCCCGTTCTCTCCCTGTTTCAGATCATTGACTTCCATTTCGGCAAGCACTTTTTTGCCCTCTTCAATGGTACGGCAGAATGGGATCATCAGTTTTACATTTTTTAGCCCCATTTCATCTCTTACCTTTTTCATGGCACGGCATTCCAGTGCAAAACCTTTACGATAAAAATCGCTGTAGTATCTGGAAGCGCCACGCAGTCCGATCATCGGGTTCTCCTCATGAGGCTCAAAATACTTCCCTCCTAGAAGGTTGGCGTATTCATTGCTCTTAAAATCACTGAGCCTGACAATAACATCATTCGGATAAAATGCCGCTGCTACCAGCGCTACCGATTCTGCCAGGCGGTCAACAAAATACTCTTTACCGTTTTTATTACCTTTTGTCAGCTCATAAATCTCTTTCTGTAAAGTTTCATCTTTAATTTTTTCAGGTTCGCATAGGGCCAGGGGGTGAATACGAATACTGTTTGATATGGCAAATTCCAGTCGTAATAATCCAACTCCTTTATTTGGATAATTACTTAATTCAAAAGCTCTGTCCGGATCAGCAAGAATGAACATGGCGGATGTTTTTGGCAATGCTAACCCGCTGAAATCCTGTTCTTCTACAGTCCATTTCAACAGGCCCTCATAGATATGTCCGTCCTTGCCATCAGCACAGGATACGGTGATTTCATCCCCTGTTTTAATTACGTCGGAAGCATTTCCCGATCCGACTACGGCTACCGTTCCAAGTTCGCGGGCAACAATGGCAGCATGACTCGTTCTTCCTCCCTTGTTTGTGATAATTGCTGCCGCTTTTTTCAATATCGGATCCCAATCCGGATTCGTAATATCTGTAACCAGTATCTCACCCTGCTGCAGCTGGTCTCCCTCCTGAGGATTCTGAAGAATCCTTGCTTTTCCTGAAGCGATTTTATCACCAAGTGCAATTCCACTTGCAAGCAGTTTCCCCTGTTCATTCAGTCTGAATATTTCATGAACCCGTTTTTTTCCTTTGGCGTGTACGGTTTCAGGCCTGGCCTGTACAATATATAGTTTCTTATTTTGGCCGTCTTTTGCCCATTCAATATCCATTGCTTTACCATAATGATCTTCTATTTCAAGGCACCAGTGGGCAAGCTG